>JAGWKW010000251.1 GCA_028865155.1 Alphaproteobacteria bacterium | reverse complement strand
CGCCAGTAATCCCATGCGGTGACGAGCGTCAAAATTCCCGCCGCCCACAGGCATAAATCGCCGATCGCGGTGGACGGGATAAAGGCGGGCGCGTATCGCCCGACGATCAGGAATCCCAAAGCCAGAATCTGAATCGTCGTCTTCCATTTGGCGAGTTTGCTGACCGGGACGCTGACGCGCAATTCGGCCAGAAATTCGCGCAACCCCGATACGGCGACTTCGCGCATCAGAATAATGACGGCAGGGAACACGTTGATTCCGTTGATTTGCCCATTATAGACGAGCATCAAAATGACCGAGGCGACCAGCAATTTGTCGGCGATGGGATCGAGGAATTGCCCGATCTTGGTCACGTCATTGTCGCGCCGTGCCATATAGCCGTCGAGATAATCGGTAATGCCTGCAAAGGCGAACAGTCCAAGCGCGCTCCACGCCGCCCACGGATGCGGAATGACGAGCAAAAGCAAAATCGCAGGGATAACGGCGATGCGTGAGATGGTCAGCTTGTTGGCGAGCGAGCGCAGCATGATTTACGCCCTCGGGCAAAAGGCGCGATAGGGCTTGAGCGGCACGAGCGCGACCAGCTCGAGCATCCCGGCGTCGTGCAACGGCAGCGTGTGCAGTTTTTCGCGTGCTTCGTTTTCATCGCGCGCTTCGAGCAAATGGCATGCGCCTGCCGTATCGCCGCGCGCCCATATCTGGCGGATGACGCCTTCGGCGTAAAGTTCGCGCACGCGCTGCGCTTCGGCGTCGAGCAGGGGCGCGAATTGCGCGTCGCCGAATTGCTCGGTCTTGCGGCGGGTTAAAACGACGAATTGCATGTCGAGCCTTCCTTTATATGAGGTCAGTCTAACGAACTTGGCGGAAATAATCATGGATTTTCTGCGCCACGCTTCGGCTGATGCCGGATACGCGGGCCAGATCCTCGACATCCGCCGCCTCGACCGCGCGGGCCGAGCCGAAAGCATGCAGCAGCGCCTTTTTCCGCGCTGCGCCGATGCCGGGGATGTCGTCGAGTTTCGACTGCCCGATGGCCTTGGCGCGCTGCGCGCGGTGTGTACCAATGGCAAAACGGTGCGCCTCGTCGCGCAAACGTTGCAGGTAATACAAAGCCGGATCGTCATGGGGCAAAGCGAAAGGCTCGCGGCCCGGCACGAAAAACCGCTCGCGGCCGGCATTGCGGTCTGGCCCTTTCGCGATGCCGATCAGCGCAACGCCTGCCCCGTGCCCCGACACGGGGTCGCTGACCCCGAGTTCGTCAAGCACGCCCCGAACCTTGCCGACTTGTCCCGCGCCGCCATCGATCAGCAGAACGTCCGGCCACAAGCCGGACATATGTTCCTGGTCTTCGTCGATCAGGCGTTTGAACCGTCGCGTCAGCACTTCGCGCATCATGCCGAAATCGTCGTTGGTCTGCGCCGTGCGGATGTTGAATTTGCGATAAGTCTTTTTCAGGAAGCCTTCCGCGCCCGCCGCGATCATCGCGCCGACCGCAAAGCTGCCCTGAATATGCGAATTGTCGTAAACCTCGATCCGTCGCGGCGATTCCTTAAGCCCAAAAATCTCCGCCACGCGCTGAAGAAGCTTTTTCTGTTCGTCACGTTCGGCCATTTGCCGCGCGAGCGACTCGCGCGCATTTTTGCGCGCCATATCGACGAGCCGTTTCTTGTCGCCCGCCTGCGGCACGATCAGCCGTACCTTGTGCCCCGCCTGTTCCGATAAAGCGCGCGCCAGAAGCGTATGATTTTCCGGCGCCCGGTCGAGCAGCAGTGCAGACGGCGCAGGCTTGCCCGCATAAAACTGCGCGACAAAAGCGGACAGGACGGCTTCTGCACTTTGCTGCCTGTCATGCGTCGGGTAAAACAACCGCGCGCCGTAATTGCGGCCTTCGCGGAAGAAAAACACCTGCACCGCCGTTTTTCCGCCATCCTGATGCATGGCGATTACATCCGCATTATTGATGCCTGCGACATGAATGCTTTGCCGTTCCTGAATCGCGGTCAAAATCTTGATGCGGTCGCGCAATCGCGCGGCGCTTTCGTAATCCTGCGCATCGCTGGCTGCCTGCATCCGTTCCGCAAGATTCTTCTGAATATCCTGATTTTTTCCTTTCAGGAAATCGACCGCCTCCGCAACCTGGCGCGCGTAATCCGCTTTGTCCACGAAACCGACG
>JAGWKW010000033.1 GCA_028865155.1 Alphaproteobacteria bacterium | reverse complement strand
GCACCGGCACGGAATTGACCGAAAGGCTGATGGAGCAAATCAAGCCCTTCAACCCGATCTTCCATTTCGGCCAGATGGCCGAAAGTCTGGTCAAACTTCCGGAAGGCGGCTGGCGCCTAACGACCGACGCGGGAACCGTGATCGACGCGAAAATCGTCGTCATCGCGGCGGGCGGCGGCAGCTTCACGCCCAAGCGCCCCCCTATCAAAGGCATCGAAGAATATGAAGGCAAGTCGGTGTTTTACGCCGTGCGCAAGATGGAACAGTTCCGCGGCAAGACCATCGTCGTCGCGGGCGGCGGCGATTCCGCGCTTGACTGGGCATTGAATTTGCAGCCGATTGCCAAGAAAGTAACCCTCGTCCACCGCCGCGACGAGTTCCGCGCCGCGCCCGACAGCGTCGGCAAAATGCGCGCGCTGGTGGCCGAAGGAAAAATGGATCTGAAGATCGCCAACTTCTCGGCCATCAACGGCGCGGACGGGCAGGCGCAAAGCGTGACGCTTGTCGATGCCGACAAGAACACAGCCGAAGTGCCATGCGATACGATCCTCGCTTTCTATGGGCTGACGATGAAGCTCGGCCCGGTCGCGAATTTCGGCCTCAACCTGACCGAAAATCTGATCCCCGTGAATACGGAAAATTTCGAAACCAGCGAGCCGACGATTTTCGCCATCGGCGACATCAACACCTATCCGGGCAAGATGAAGCTGATTTTATCCGGTTTCCACGAAGCCGCGCTGATGGCCAAGAAGGCTTTTGCCTACATCCATCCCGACCGGCGCTACCGGTTCCAGTACACGACTTCGAGCAGCGACCTGCAAGGCAAGCTGGGCGTCGAAAAAGACGCGGCAGCATAGAAAAAGAAAGAAAGCGAAGGATACCAAATGGAAATGTATGTTCACCTGACCGATATGGAAGGCAATCTTCACAAGCTTCAGGCGACCGAAGAATGGACGGTCATGGAAATCATCCGCGAGGGCGGTATCCCCATCCTCGCGCAATGCGGCGGCAGTTGCGCCTGTGCCACCTGCCATGTTTATGTCGATCCGGAATGGCAGCCCAAGCTGCCTGCGCCGAACGAGGAAGAGATCGGTATGCTCGACGGCGCGTTCGAGGTCACGCATGACTCGCGCCTCGCCTGCCAGATCATCTTTACCAAGGATCTGGATGGACTGAAGGTCAAGCTGGCGCCGGGATCGATTTAACAACCCGTTACATAAGGCTTTATAGGGAGGGGTGAAACTATTCACCCTCTCTTTTTTGGCCTTTACAACAAATAATTGGTAGTTTAGTGTCCAAAAATGGTAATACAAATGAGCGGTAAATCGGGAACGAACAAAGGCGGAAAGAAGGCGATGAAAGCAACGACCAGTACCGTACGCGAAGACAACATTTTCGACGGCCTCGATTTTGCCGATCTCAAAGACCGTTTCGGTTTCGACAACGCCCGCACCATTCTGCGCACGCTCGAAAAATTCGAAGGCATTTCCGACATCCGCGTTTCCAACCTGTCCGAGGAAGACAGGATGCGCAACGTGATGACGGCGATGAAGGATAATATCAGGTATCAAACGCGCCACTAAAGGCAGGCAGACTATGCAATACGAAGATTTGCATCATCGTTACGGCACCCATGTTTCCCAGCGCGTCAAGCGCGAGCTTACGCCGTCTGAATTCAATCAGGTTTCCATCGACAATTTGCCGTCATGGCTCGAAGCGCGGGCGGATGCCGCGCACGAAACCTATCGTCATCTCCTTAGCAATCCGCTTGCCGTGTCCAATAAAGACCAGATGCGCGCGGGCGAAGCTTGCCGCCGCTGGCGCGCGGCCGAAGACCTGGCCTATCTTGTCGTCATCGCCGAGGATGTCAGCGCAGCGGTACGAGTCGGGTAAGGGCCGAAAATCGTATTGCTTGAAGTTACGCCTTTATTTTACGCTGATCCGTTTTGGGTTGTCGGTATTTGTTTTAAGGAATCCGAAAATGTCGGAGTTCGATTATTTGCCTGAACAAGGGGCGATTAATTACGTCGAGAAAGTCGTCAAATGCGAGCCGGGGCATAAATGGACTCGCGCCAGTTCCGAAACGATAGAAAAAATCCGCAACGACAGGCGGGCGTGTACCGAAACAGGAGTCAATCTTGTTTATCTCAGTGCATGGATGCCGGAATATACGCGACGTGAGGTCGTCGAGGTCGAATTAGGGCATAGGCCTTTGCATTTTACGCTGATGCAAAGTTCTTTCAGTGGTGTTGCCAAACCGATCCTGCATCTTTTCTTTCTTCAGAACAGCCAGAGATGGATTCATACCGATCGCCTGGAAGATGGGGCGAATGCGTTTATGCTCTCGTTTTTCGACGGGCTGGAATTCGCGAAGAAATGGGGGGAACAGCCCCGGTGGTCTTACCCCGGGCTGTACCATGTTCCTCTCAGAAAGGCGCATATCGCCATGGAGAAAAAAGGCATCAGCCTAGATAATCTTTAGCCAAAATCTCCGCGATCTGCACGGCATTCAGCGCCGCGCCCTTGCGCAGATTATCCGCGACCACCCATAAATTCAGCCCGTTCTCGACCGATATATCCTCGCGAATACGACTGACGAAAACGCTGTCTTCGCCCGCGCATTCGACCGGCGTGACGAAACCGTCTTCGTGATGGCGGTCGATGAGCGTGACACCCGGCGCGGATTTAAGCGCGGCGCGCGCTTCGGACGCGCTGATCGGTTTCTCGAATTCGACATTGACCGCTTCGGCATGGCCGATGAAGACCGGCACGCGCACGCAGGTCGCCGCGACTTTGATCTTCGGGTCGAGGATTTTCTTGGTCTCGGCCATCATTTTCCATTCTTCCCTGGTCGTGCCGTCTTCCATGAAGACGTCGATTTGCGGGATAGCGTTGAAGGCGATCTGCTTCGCGAATTGTTCTTTCTTGACTTCGTCATTGACGAAGATCGCGCGGGTCTGCGTGAACAGCTCGTCCATCGCGTCCTTGCCCGCGCCCGAAACCGCCTGATAGGTGGCGACGACGATGCGCTTGATCACCGCCATGTCGTGCAGCGGCTTGAGCGCGACCAGCATCTGGATCGTCGAGCAGTTAGGGTTCGCGATGATATTGCGTTTTTTATAACCGGCGATGGCGGAAGCGTTGACTTCGGGCACGACCAGCGGCACGTCCGGGTCCATGCGGAAATGCGACGTATTGTCGATCACGACGCAGCCCGCTTTGCCCGCGCGCGGCGCAAAACTTTCCGAAATCTTCGCGCCCGCCGAAGACAGGCATATGTCGGTGCCGTGAAAATCGTAAGTCGCGAGATCGTGCACCGTCAGCACATCGTCTTCGCCGAAGCTGACTTCGCCGCCCGCCGAACGGCCCGAGGCCAGCGCGACGACGTCCGATGCCGGAAAGTCGCGCTCGGCCAGCGTTTTGAGCATCTCGCGCCCGACCGCTCCGGTCGCGCCGACGACGGCAACTTTGTATTTTTTCATGTGCTTGCGCCTGTTTCTTCAAAAATTGAAAGAGGCACACAATAAGAAAGAAAAGCGAAAAAGAAAAGCGTTACAGACGAGGGTGGGATGCGGTTCTGAAGCTTTCCTGAACCGCTTGTTGCCTTCCGTGATTGGCATATCTGGAAACCGTCGGCGGTAAGGGCTTTTGGCGCCGTAATTCCAGCATCTCGGTGGAGAACACGCAGCCCTGCGCGGCTTTATGCATCAACAACATAATTTCCCCAGTATATCCATTAAACTCCGGCTTCATCTTTTTTCCTTTTGCGTTATTGAAAGCTCTCCTGCGTAAGCGGTTCCCATATCCCGTTCAAGGGGGTAGTCTCGCAATGCAATATCGCACCTGCACACTTTAACCGTTTGTTTATCTGCGTTAAGGCAAGATGAACCCCTGTCTTTCCGGAGCATCTTCATGAAATCTGTCGTCATCGCCGGTTACGCGCGTTCGCCCTTTTGCTTCGCCAACAAGGGAGAACTGACCAAAGTCAGGCCCGACGACATGGCCGCGACCGTTATTCGCGCCCTTATTGAACGCACGCGCGTCAATCCCGCCGACATCGAAGACCTGATCATGGGCTGCGCCTTTCCCGAAGGCGAGCAGGGGCTGAATGTCGCGCGGCTGGTCGGTTTTCTCGCCGGACTTCCTAACAGCGTCGCAGGCGCGACAGTCAACCGTTTTTGCGGCTCGTCGATGCAGTCCATCCACATGGCGGCGGGCGCGATACAAATGGGGGCGGGCGATGCCTTCATCTGCGCCGGCATCGAAAGCATGACCCGCGTGCCGATTTCCGGCTTCAACCCGATGCCGAACCCGGCGCTGGCCGAAAAATATCCGGCAGCCTATATGGGCATGGGCGAAACCGCCGAGAATGTCGCGCGCAAATACAATATTGCGCGGAAAGAGCAGGAAGTTTTTGCGGTGCTGTCGCAGGCCAAGGCGGCAGCCGCGCAGGGTGCGGGCAAATTGTCGGCAGAGATCGTGCCCATCGCGGCGCCCGACGGCACAGTGGACAAGGACGGTTGCATCCGTGCCGGAACGACGGCAGAAAAACTCGCCGACCTGAAACCGGCGTTCGAGGAAAACGGTTCCGTTACGGCGGGCACGTCCTCGCCGCTGACCGACGGTTCGGCGGCGACTTTGGTGACGAGCGAAGACTATGCCCGCGCGCATGGGTTGGATATTCTGGCGCGCATCAAATCGATTGCGGTTGCGGGCTGCGCGCCTGAAATTATGGGTATTGGCCCGGTGGCTGCGACGCAGAAGGCGTTGAAGCGCGCGAGCCTGACGGTTGCCGATATCGACATCGTCGAACTCAACGAAGCTTTTGCGAGCCAGTCGATCGCCTGTATCCGCGATCTTGGTCTCGACATCGCTAAAATCAATCTCGACGGCGGAGCCATCGCTTTGGGGCATCCTTTGGGGGCGACGGGCGCGCGCATCACCGGCAAAGCCGCCGCGCTTCTGAAACGCGAAGGAAAGAAATTTGCGCTGGCCACGCAATGTATCGGCGGCGGGCAGGGCATCGCGACCATTCTGGAGGCCGTGTAATGGATCATCTGATCGAAAAAGTCGCCGTCATCGGTTCGGGCGTCATGGGCAGCCAGATCGCCGCGCATATCGCCAATGCGGGCATCCCCGTTTTGCTGCTCGACATCGTATTGAAGGACAAGCCGGATCGCAATTTTCTTGCCCTCAACGCGCTTGAAAAGCTCAAGAAAGCCGACCCTTCGCCTTTCATGCATGCGAAGAATGTCAAGCTGATCAGGCCGGGAAATATCGAAGACGATCTGGCGCGCCTGTCGGATGTCGACTGGATCATCGAAGCGGTACTCGAAGACCCCAAGGTCAAATCCGATCTCTATAAAAAAATCGACGGCGCGCGCAAGCCGGGTTCGGTTATCTCGTCGAACACATCGACCATTCCGTTGCATGTGCTGACGGCGGGCCAGTCGGACGCGTTCGCGCGCGACTTCCTAGTCACGCATTTCTTCAACCCGCCGCGTTATATGCGTTTGCTCGAACTCGTCACGGGGCCGCAAACCCATGACGGCGCGGCAGATATGATCCGCGATTTCTGCGACAAGCGTTTGGGCAAGGGCGTCGTGCCGTGCAAGGATACGCCCGGCTTCATCGCCAACCGCCTTGGCGTTTTCTTCATTCAGTGCGCCGTCAATGCCGCGTTCGATATGGGCATAACGGTCGAGGAAGCCGATGCCGTCTTCGGCAAACCGACGGGAATGCCGAAGACGGGCGTGTTCGGGCTGCTCGACCTGATCGGCCTCGACCTCATGCCGCATATCGCCGAAAGCTTCATGGCGACTTTGCCTGCGGACGACGCCTATCGCGCCGTGAACATCACGCATCCGCTCATCGATAAAATGATCGCCGACGGCTATACGGGCCGCAAGGGCAAAGGCGGTTTTTACAGGATAAACAAAAGCGAAGCAGGCAAAGTTAAAGAATCGGTCGATCTTAAAACCGGCGACTATCGCGAATCGAAAAAAGCCAAACTGGCGACGGTCGAAAGCGCGGGCAAGAATTTGCGCGCGCTGTGCGAGACCGACGATAAAATCGGTAAATATACATGGACGGTGCTGGCGCAAGCCTTGTCCTATGTCGCCTCGCTCGTGCCGCAGATCGCGGACGACATCGTTGCGGTCGATGCTGGCATGCGGCTCGGCTTCAACTGGAAATTCGGGCCGTTCGAACTGATCGACAAGCTTGGCGCGGGCTGGTTCGCCGAACGGCTGAAAGCCGAAGGCAAACCGGTGCCGGACTTTTTGCAAAAAGCTGCGAACCGTTCTTTCTACCGCATCGAAGGCGGCAAGCTCGACTATCTCGGCACCGACGGCGACTATCACCCTGTCGCGCGCCCCGAGGGCGTTCTGCTTCTGGCCGATGTCAAACGCGCGTCGAAACCTGTTTTGAAAAACGGCTCCGCCAGCCTGTGGGACATCGGCGACGGCGTCGTATGTTTCGAATTCCATACCAAGATGAACGCGATCGACCCGGATACTTTCGCGCTGTTGCAAAAATCGGTCGAAACGATTGCGGGCAGCAAGGGCCGGTACAAGGCGCTCGTCGTCTATAATGAAGCCGAACATTTCTCGGCGGGCGCCAATCTGGGGCTGGCCCTGTTCGCGCTCAATATCGCGATGTATCCCGCCATCGAAGACCTGATCAAAAAAGGCCACGCGACCTATCAAGCGGTCAAATACGCGCCGTTCCCGACCGTGGCCGCGCCTTCGGGCCTTGCGCTTGGTGGCGGATGTGAAATCACGCTGCATTGCGCGGCGGTGCAGGCCCATGCCGAAACCTATATCGGCCTGGTCGAATGCGGCGTCGGCATCGTGCCGGGTTGGGGTGGCTGCGCGCAGATGCTGAACCGCGCCTTCGGCGCGAAGAAACGCTTCGGCGGCCCGATCCCGCCCGTCGCCAAACTGTTCGAGACGATCAGCATGGCCAAGGTCGCGAAGTCGGCTTTCGACGCACGCGATCTGATGTATCTGCGCCCGACGGACGGCATCACGATGAACCGCGACCGGCTGCTGTTCGATGCCAAGCAGCGCGCGCTGGATTTGGCGCGCGATTACAAGCCGCCGGAACCCTTCACGCTCAACCTGCCGGGGCCGACCGGGCGCGCGGCGCTGAATCTCGCCATCGACGGGTTCAAGCTGGCGGGCAAGGCATTGCCGCACGACGTGACGGTGTCGAAGGCGCTGGCAGCGGTTTTATGCGGCGGCGAACATGACCTGACCGCGCCGACGACGGAACAGCAAATCCTCGATCTCGAGTTCCGCGAATTCATGAAGCTGGTTCGTACGCCCGAAACCGTTGCGCGTATCGAGTACACGCTTAAAACCGGCAAACCGCTCAGGAATTAAGGTGTGTTGTCTTTCGCTTTCAGGCGCTTTGCGGCGTGCCGTAGGACTGCTTCGACTTTTCGCTCCAGCGCAGGGTCGGTGATTTCCACGCCAGCATTGGCGAGGATGTCCATAATGGATTGCTTGATCTGAGGAGCTATATCATGTTTCCATTGGCGGCGCGCTTCGTCGGCTTCGGCCTTTTTGCGCGCAGCTTCCTCCTCGCTGACCCCCATGTCGAGGCGCAGATCATGTTCCGCAAGTATTTTCTTGATTTCGGTTATATGTGCACGGTTGCAGCCACCTTCGTGCAGTTCGGCCTCTGTCTTCATAGACAAATCTTCAAGGTCGCGGATACCGATTATATTGAGCATATTTCCCAAGCCGACAGAATGCTCAACGTTGTCCATGGGGTGCCGAGGGGGCGCTTCGTCCAAATCGCTCATTACAAATCCTTTATATAAAAACAGGTATTTTTACCGCCGATGCCATGGTCTTGTAAAATATTTTCACCCCTTGTTAATGGAAGTTATGGTTAACTTAATATCCCGTTTCTATATACACATCATAGGGTGACCCATGCCCAGCTACAAAGCCCCTCTTGAAGACATCCGCTTTATCTTGAACGAAGTGATTGACGCGCCTGCGCTGGCCGCGTTGCCGGGCTATGAAGAAGCGACGGCGGACAATATCGATACGATCGTCGAAGCGGCGGCGCAAATTGCCGAGGAACTGTTGTTTCCGCTCAACCAGTCCGGCGACAAGGAAGGCTGCGCGTTCGACAACGGCAATGTCAAAACGCCTGCGGGATTTAAAGATGCGTATCAGACGTTTCGCGAAGGCGGCTGGACTGGTTTGTCGTGCAAAACCGAATATGGCGGGCAGGGGCTTCCCATTCTGCTCAACTGCGTTCTCGATGAAATTTTCAGCAGCGCGAATATGTCTTTCGGTATGTATCCGGGCTTGTCGCATGGCGCGTATAATGCCATTGAAAAACACGCCTCGGACGAATTCAAAAAAACCTATTTACCGAAACTGACCGACGGCACATGGACGGGCACGATGTGTTTGACCGAGCCGCAATGCGGCACCGATCTCGGCCTTATCCGCACCAAAGCCGAACCGCACGCCGACGGCAGTTATAAGGTCACCGGTACGAAAATCTTCATCTCGGCGGGCGAGCATGATTTGTCCGAGAATATCATTCACCTTGTTCTCGCGCGGCTGCCCGATGCGCCCGAAGGCATCAAGGGCATCAGTTTGTTCGTCGTGCCGAAATTCATGCCTGCGGATATGTCGCGGAACAATGTGGTTTGCGGCAGCATCGAACATAAAATGGGCATCAAGGGGTCGGCGACCTGCGTGATGAATTTCGACAATGCGACCGGCTGGCTCGTCGGCAAGCCGAACAAGGGCATGAGCGCGATGTTCACGATGATGAACGAAGCGCGTATGGCCGTCGGCCTGCAAGGGCTGGGCCTCGCCGAAGTTGCCTATCAGAACGCCGTGATTTATGCCAAGGAGCGGTTGCAGATGCGTTCGCTGACCGGCGCGAAATTTCCGGACAAACCGGCAGACCCGATCATCGTGCATCCCGATGTGCGGCGCAATCTGCTGACGATGCGTGCGCTGACCGAAGGCTGCCGCGCGCTGGCCTATTGGGTCGGGCGCGAACTCGACGTCGAAACCAAGACGCAGGACGAAACCAAGCGCGCCGAAGCGGCGGATTTCGTCGCGCTGATGATCCCGATCATCAAATCCTTTCTAACCGACGCCGGTTTCGACGTCGCCAATCTCGCCGTTCAGGTCTATGGCGGCCACGGCTATATCCGCGACAACGGGGTCGAACAATATGTGCGCGACGCGCGCATCACGCAGATTTATGAGGGTGCCAACGGCATCCAGGCGCTCGATCTCGTCGGGCGCAAGATGGCCGAGGATTACGGCCGCCTGATGCGCCGCTTTTTCCATCCGGTCGCCGCGTTTCTCGCGGCGGAAAAGGATAACGGCGCGCTGGCGGAATTTTTACCGTACTTCATGTCGGCGTTCGGCAAGCTGCAAATGGCCTCGCTCACCGTCGCGACGCGCGGTTTCGGCAATCCTGACGAAGCCGGTGCGGCGGCCAGCGATTATCTGCGCCTGTTCGCGCTCGTCGCGGTCGGTTTCATGTGGCTTAAAATGGCCAAGGTCGCAGCGTCGAAGCTTTCCGTCGCGGGCGACCGCGCGCCGTTTTACGAAGCCAAGATCAAAACCGCGCGCTTCTATTTCGGTCGCATCCTGCCGCAGGTCAACGCGCTCAACCTCGCCATCCTGTCGGGCGCGAAACCGGTCATGGATTTCCCGGCGGAAGCATTTTAACCGCGTCGCCGCCCCACGGCCAGATAAAGCAAAGCTCCGGCGGCCATGACGCCGCTCGTGGCCCGTGCGACGGAATGGAATTCCGCCGGTATCGTCAGAATGCCGATTTCAACGATCAGCCATAGCGCAGCCAGAAAGACAGTCGGCTTGTGCCAGCGACCGAGAGAGAAGCCGTCCGTGGGCGGCAGTTTCCTATAGCCGACGGCAAATCCCAGAACCGTCGTCAGGTAAAACAAGGCGAACAGCACTGCGCCCGCGCCATACAAAGCCGTAGCGGTATCCGCGATCCAGAAAAAGAAGGCCGAAACGGCGGAAACGGACCATATGGCGACATACGGCACTTGATGCGCGGAAATTTTCTGCAAGGCCGAAGACGCGGCAAAGCGTCCGTCGCGCGACATGGCGAACAGAACGCGCGATGCCCCCGTCATATTGACGAGCGAACAGGCGAACATCGAAACCAGAACGAGGACAAGGAAAATTTTGGCCATCATGCCGCCGAGCGCGCCGGAAACGATGGCGGTGACGGGATCGCTCGCCGAAGCGACGGCGGCAAGGTTGGATATGGCAAGCGTCATCACCATGATGAACGCGAAGCCGAGCGCGGAACAGGTCAGGACTGAATGAATGATGCCTTTGGGCGCGACGCGCTTGACGTTGACGGTTTCTTCGGAAATGTCCGCAGCTCCTTCGAAGCCAAGCAAAGTCCACGATCCCAGAAGGCAGGCCATCAGGAACGCGGGCCAATAGGGGCGCGGCTGGATGGGAATGGTCGTTAGCAGGGAAAAATCCGGATGGCCTTTGATC
>JAGWKW010000250.1 GCA_028865155.1 Alphaproteobacteria bacterium | reverse complement strand
GCACGTCTTTTCTGAAAGACAGGCTGGGCAAGCAAATCTTTCCCGCCAACATCACGGTCACCGACGATCCGCACCGTGCGCGCGGGCTGCGTTCGCGCCCCTTCGATGCCGAAGGGATTTTGCCGCAGAAGCGCAAGCTGATCGATAACGGCATGCTGACGACATGGCTGCTCGACCTGCGCTCGGCGCGGCAATTGAACATGAAAAGCACCGGCCACGCCTCGCGTGGCGTATCGGGCCCGCCTTCACCTTCGGCTTCCAACCTGTATATGGAGGCCGGCGCCGTAACGCCTGCCGAACTGATGCGCGATGTCGCGCAAGGCTTTTATGTCACCGAAACCATGGGCATGGGCGTCAATGGCGTGACCGGCGATTACAGCCAGGCGGCATCGGGTTTCTGGGTCGAAAAGGGCGAAATCGCCTTCCCGGTCAGCGAAATGACGATTGCCGGGAATTTGAAGGACATGTTCATGAATCTTTCCGCCGCCAACGACCTGACATTCGAACGCGGCATCAACGCCCCGACCCTGCGGGTCGAAGGCATGACAATTGCGGGGACGTGATGGATAAAGCCAAACGCATCGTCAAGCGCGGCCTCATCGCCGTCGTTCTTCTCGCCCTTGCCGGCGTCGCTATCGCCGCAGGCGGAACCGCTTATGTCTTCCGGCGGTCGATGCCGCACTATACGGGCACGGCGAAAATGCCCGGCCTGTCGGCCAAGGTCGAAATTTACCGCGACACATACGGCGTGCCGCATATTTTCGCCGCGAACTGGAACGATGCGGCGCGCGCGCTTGGTTATGTCCATGCCAGCGAACGTTTGTTCCAGATGGAAATGCAGCGGCGCGCGGGGCAGGGACGGCTGTCGGAAATTCTCGGCCCCTCGACGCTTCCGGTCGACGAGCTGACGCGGACATTGGGTTTGTACAAACTGGCGCAAAGCAGCTTCGCCGCCATGACGCCCGACGCGCAAAGCTATTTCCGCGCTTATGCCGACGGCGTCAATGACTGGCTCAAGACGCACCGCGACAATCTGCCGCCCGAATTTCTGCTTCTGCACGACACGCCGGAACCGTGGAAACCCGCGGATTCGGTGGTATGGGGCAAGCTGATGGCGCTCGAACTCAGCCATAACTACCATCTCGAACTGCTGCGCGCCGAACTTGCCGCGCGCGTGCCGCAGAATATCATGCAATGGCTGTTTCCGGCGGCGACGGATTCGCCGGTCACGACAAAACCCGGCGCACCGATCGCAAAAGCCGCGCACCATGCCGACCGCAAGCTCGCGATGCTGCTCGGCCTCGAACATGCCGCCTCGAACGAATGGGTCATCGGCGGGTCGCGTACGAAAAGCGGCAAGCCGTTGCTCGCCAACGACCCGCATCTGGGGCTCGAAGCGCCGATTTTGTGGTATCTCGCGCGCATCGTGACCCCGCAGGACAGCGTCGAAGGCGCAACGGTTCCCGGCCTTCCCGTCGTGCTTCTGGGGCAAACCGACCATGTCGCGTGGGGCTTCACGACGACCGACAGCGACGTTCAGGATCTGTTTCTGGAAAAACCGGACGACGGCAATCCCGACCTTTATCTAACGCCGAACGGCACCGCGCCTTTCGTCACGCATAACGAAATCATCCATGTCAAAGGCCAAGCGGATGTGACGATGTCCGTGCGCACAACGCGCCACGGGCCGGTTCTGTCCGACATCGACGGCGAGATGGCTGCCGTCGCCTGGCCCAACCGCGTCATGGCGCTGGCTTTCACGGGGCTGGGCGCGCAAGACACGACATCGGAAGCGGTCGTGTATATGGATCGCGCGCAAAATGCGACGCAGTTTCTCGACGCGATCAAAAAATACTATCAGACACCTACGCAAAACATCGTCTATGCCGACGACAAGGGCACGTTCGGCTATATCAATCCCGGCCTCGTTCCGATCAGAAAATCCGGCGACGGGCTGATGCCGGTCGATGGCGCATCGGGCAAATATGATTGGGTCGGCACCGTGCCGTTCGACAAATTGCCGCATGTCGAGAATCCTGCCGCGGGTTACATCTTCAACGCCAACAATGCAGTCGTGTCGCCGGATTCGCATGTCTATCTTGGGCAGGAATGGGAAGAAGATTACCGCGCACGCCGCTTGCAGCAATTTTTCGACCAGCCCGGCAAATTCACGCTGGCC
>JAGWKW010000032.1 GCA_028865155.1 Alphaproteobacteria bacterium | reverse complement strand
GGCGGCTCGTGAAACGATCCATGAAGCTTTGCAGCCCATCGACCTGCTGCGACAATTTTTCGCTCAGATTGACGGCCTGCTGGCTCGCCATCTGCTCGCTTGCGTACAAACGGTCGGCGACGCCGCGCAATACGGCTTCGGCCTCGCTCACACGCGCGGGCAGCGTGCTGCTGAAATCGTCGAGCGCGCGCGTCTGCGCGTCGAGCGCGCCCGCCAGGCGTTCGGCTTCTTCCCGCGCGGTCGACGCGCGCTCCAAAAAGCGCGCGACGCTCATGTCGATCTTGCTGGTCAGGCCGCCTAGCGTATCAGCGGCGGCCTCGGCGGCGTTGATCAGGCTCTGTTCCTGCAAGTGCGAGGTATCGGCCAGTTTCTTGCTGTCGCGTGTCGCACGTTCAAGCGAGTCGGCAAGCTGCGAACTCGTTCCTTCGATTTCTTCGAGCATCCGCGCGACCTGATCGCGCGTGGCCTCGACCTGGCGCGCGACGCCGTCGCCATTCTGCTGCAGCTTGCCGTCGAGGACGCGCAGCATGGTGAACTTGTCATCCATCATCTGCTCGACTTGAAGCATCGAGCGGCGGAGAACATCCTGAATATCCTTGATCTGGCGCGTGCTGACATCTTCGAAACGCTCGAGTTCGCTCCGGTGCTGGCGCACGCGGTCCATGATGGCTTCGAGGTCGTCCTGATTGACGGTCTGCGCGCTGCGCAGCAATTCGATCTGCTCGCGAATGGCCTGGTTGAAACGGCGGATGCGCGCGTCGGCAGCACCCGACTCGCCCGTGATCAGGGTCAGCTGGCGGCGCAGAGGATCGGCGATGCTTTGAATGTCGGCGGCGCGCTGCAGATAGGCGGTGACCATCCAGATCATCGCGACCGGCGAAATTGCAGCCGAAACGCCCATCGCCCATTCGGCGAGCGGCACGCCCGCAAAATTGCTGGCGGGGCCGCCGGCATTGGCGACAACAGCAAGGACAGTGCCAACCCAGGCAAGAGAAACACCCAGCCCGACCCAGAAAGCCTTGGAGGAAGGCTCGGAAGATTTGAGCTTGTTAGAGGTTTTGGCAGGCGCTTGAGAAATGGGGGCGGAAATGTGCGCCGGAGCAGGGGTCATGGGGGTCTTCTGCAAAGCCATCTGTGCCTCTATAATTCCGTTTATCTGACCGCAAGCGGTTTTGTTCCTCAATCGTTTCGAAACAAGAACAAACCGCGACCAATCCGTGTCGGGATTAAGTCCGAGACCATAACAGTTTTCAGGGGGTAAATGGAAGCGTTAACAGAAGGTAAAGCGCTTTTTCTGTGGGAAAGTTTTGTGAAAGAAATGGCATTGCATTTCGATTCGCCAACGAAACAAAATTCCGTGCCAAATCGGTCCATCATGACGAATTAATCCGATATTTAGCACTTTCCCCGCATACTTGGCCATTCGCGGAATGATTAATAGAACAAAGAAATTACATGAAAAGGATAGCCGGTAGGCTGAAGTTTTTACAAAGCCTGTTCGCAGGAGCGGCCCTGCTTTCCTGCGCGGCCTGCGCTTCTATACCGCCCGACAACATTCCCGGCACAAGTGATTCGCCTGTCGCACACACACCGCCACATACCCGTTCGCTATCTTTTTTGGAACAGACACGGCCAGATGCGCTCTACTTCCAAGGCATGTGGGACGATTATTTGAAAGATCGCGCCGGCGGCACGCGTCTCGACAAAGATATCGAAAGTTGCCGGCGGAATCCGGACGGCTGCGCGCCGCTTTTCCGCGCCTGGGTTGAAGGCATCGACGCCATCAACATGGTTCCGCAAAAATATGCCAACGCCAGAATTGCGCTGGCCGCAGGATTGGTCAGCGACCTGATGCATTACGATCATAACAAGGGAACCGCATTCAACGCGCTGTTTCCATCGGGACATTGGCTCCAAACGCCCGAACGGACGTTGATCGACAGGCATGGACGCGGCATCTGCGGCGATTACAGCACGCTCATTTTCGAAACACTGCTGCGAACGGGTTTTGCCGCACAGGATGTCTCTCTGATCGGCGGCGAAAAATCCTTGGGAGGCTTTCATATCGTCGTCGCTGTCAAATCGACGGACGGAAAAGCCTATATCGTCGACGCATCCCCCAAGGAAACGTCCGACAGGGGGCTTTCCGTTATCACTCCGACCATCGTAGACGACCGGCATTACTTTTCCGGCTTTCATGTGAACAATTCGCCGCTCGACGACAATCCGGAATCATTCACGCCGCTGTTCGCGATGGGAACCCAAGGAATAAAAACCGCCGGATCATTTCTGGATGCGCTTTCCGTGGCTCTGCCGTCCGGCGGATCTTTCGAGACAATCAAGCTGCCCGACATGGGCGCCGATTTCGCGAAAGAATGTCCCGACCTCCTCAACAAAATACATGAAGCGATGATAAAAATCGCCACACAGGCGGCATCCGATCGCCTGCCGCGCCCTGCCGGAAAGCTTCGTTCTGCGGCATCCTCTGCGCTCACGAAGAATTTTTGATTTTATAAAGCATCTCCAGCGCTTCCTTCGGCGTCAACGCATCGGGATCGAGCGCAGCCAAGATCGCTTCAAGCTCCGCGCTTATCGTTCTGACTTTCACAGCAGGCGCGGCACCCGCATCGAAAGCGGGCAATGTCTCCATCGCCGCGCCCTGCCCATCTTTCGTATTTTCAAGATTTTGCAAAACCTGTTCCGCGCGCGCAATCACCGCGGGCGGCAGCCCGGCCATTTGTGCGACATGGATGCCATAGGAACGGTCGGCGGCGCCTTCGATCACTTGATGCATGAAAATGATTTTGTTTTCCCATTCGCGGATCTTCATCGTCGCGCAGCGCAGCGCGGAAAGCTTTTCCGCCAGCGCCGTCAGTTCGTGATAATGCGTCGCGAACAAAGCGCGGCAGTAATTGACTTCGTGTAGATGCTCCAAAACTGCCCACGCGATCGACAGCCCGTCATAGGTCGCCGTGCCGCGCCCGATCTCATCCAGAATGACAAGCGAATTTTCGCCCGCCTGAGTCAAAATCGCCGCCGTTTCGACCATCTCGACCATGAAGGTCGAACGGCCCGCCGCCAGATCGTCGGCCGCACCGACGCGGCTGAACAGACGGTCGATGACGCCAATATGCGCCGACGACGCGGGCACGAAAGACCCCATCTGCGCAAGCAGCGCGACGAGCGCGTTCTGCCGCAAAAAGGTCGATTTACCGGCCATATTCGGCCCGGTCAGAAGCCATAGTCTTTGCCTGTCGGCAAGATCGCAATCGTTGGCGATGAACGCGCCGCCGCCCTGTTTTTTCAGCGCCTGTTCGACGACCGGATGCCGCCCGGCTTTAATCTCGAACGCGCGCGAGGCATCGACGACAGGCCGCGCGTAATTCTGCTCGACCGCAAGTTCGGCCAGCGCAGCCGCGACGTCGAGCGCAGCCAGCGCCTGCGCCGCCGCGCGCAAATCCTGCATCCGGCTTGTCACTTCGCCGACCAGATCGGCGAACAGTTGCAGTTCGACCGCCAGCGCCTTGTCGGCAGCCTCGGTGATTTTGCGTTCGAGCTCCGACAATTCCACCGTCGTGAAGCGCGCTGCGCTCGCCAAAGTCTGGCGATGAATGAACGTATCTTTGTCGGCAAGCAGCTTGTCGGCCTGCGACGGCGTGACTTCGATATGATAGCCGATGACCTGATTATGCTTGATCTTGAGCGCAGCAATGCCCGTCCGCGCCATATATTTTTGCTGCAAGCCCGCGATGACGCGCCTGCCGTCATCGCGCAACGTGACCAATTCATCCAACTGCGCCGCATAACCGCGCGCGATAAAGTTCCCATCGCGCGCAAGCATCGGCAGATCGTCGGCCAAGGCGCGTTCAAGCCTGTCGCTCAGCGCATTATACTCGCCGAGATTTTTCGCCTCCGCACGCACTTCGACCGGCATCGCCGGAACCACAAGCAGCGCGCTGCGAATGCCTTCCGCTTGCCTGAGCGCATCGCGCACAGATGCCAGGTCACGAGGCCCGCCGCGCCCCAACGCCAGCCGCGCCAAAGCGCGTTCCAGATCGGGCGCGCGGCGCAAGGATGCGCGGATATGGTCGCGCAATGCCTTATCGGCAACAAAAAACGCCACCGCATCAAGCCGCGCATTGATGGAAGCCGCATCGGTCAAAGGCGCCGTCAGCCGTGAAGCAAGAAGCCGCGCCCCGGCGCCCGTTTCCGTGCGGTCGATGCAGTCGAGCAGACTGCCGCGCCGTTCGCCCGAAAGGGTGCGCGTCAATTCCAGATTGCGCCGCGTCGCCGCATCGATGGCGACATGGGCCGCACCGGATTTCTGCGGCCGTGTAAAATGGGTCAGGCCGGTTTTCTGCGTAAGCTCGACATAATCCAGCAGCGCGCCAAGCGCGGCAATTTCGCCGCGCGAAAAATCGCCGAACGCGGCCAGATCGCCGACATCATAGATGTCCATCAACCGCCGCCGCGCATTGTCGCTGTCGAAGCGTCCGTTCGGCTGCGCGACAATCCGCTCACGCCACGGCGCGAGCGTTTCGAACAATTCCGGCTTTTCGAGAACGCGCTGGGCAGCAAGGATTTCGCTCGCATCAATGCGCGCCAGAACGCCCGCCAAATCGCCCGCCGCGACATTTTGCGCCCAGATATGACCCGAAACGATGTCGCACCAGGCGACGGCAATCTCCTCGCCTATGCTGGTCAGGCAGGCCAGGTAATTGGCCGAACGCGCGTCGAGTAAACTGTCTTCGGTCAAAGTTCCGGGCGTGATGATGCGGATAACGTCGCGCGCGACGATGGGCTTGCCGCCGCCTTTCTTCGCGCGCGCCTTGGCTTCGTCGGGCGTTTCCTGCTGTTCGCAAATCGCGACGCGCTGCCCGGCGCGGATCAGCCTCGCCACATAGCCTTCATAGGAATGCGCGGGCACGCCGCACATAGGTATATCCTGTCCGCCATGCTGGCCGCGCCGTGTCAATGCGATGTCGAGCAGTTTTGCCGCCGTCACGGCATCGTCGAAAAACATTTCGTAAAAATCGCCGAGCCGGAAGAACAGCAAACAATCGGCATGCTTTTCCTTGACGGCAAAATACTGCGCCATCAACGGCGTCACGGCAGCTTCAGGCGCAACGTCAGGTAGAAACGAGGCTTGAGGGGTTTTCGTCATCGGGCTTTTATAGCAAATAAAATCGAATTAACCACGATTCGCGTTATTTTCCGTCTTGCCTGCCCCCGGCTGCCGGACTCAGAATTATGAACCGACTCAAATCCAGTTATCGGGGAATTATTCCATGTCTTTTTATATCGATCCCACCACAGGGGTAAAAGTGTCAAACCACGGCATCCACCCCGCAGACCCCGTCCGAACCGGGCGCACACTCAAAGCCGCCCAACGAGAAATCCTTCTGAGTGGGCACACCGAAGAAGAACCAGACGAAGCAAGCAGCCAGATTCCCCAAACTTCTGCATCACCCGCACTGGTTTTATAATCAAGAAATCGCCGCGCTCCGGCACGGTTAGATCGCATTAACCACGATTCGCAGCATTTTGTGTCTTGCATACGGCCGAATGTTGCATAAAAATTGCCAATAGTTTGAAAAGCAATGTTTTATAGAAAGGTTTCCGATGTCCGTTATCAACCCTGCCACGGGAAGAAAAATTCTAAATCGTTCTTTAGCTGACAAAGAGCTAACGCTCTATGAACAAAGGAAGGCTGCCAGAGCCGCCAGAAAACGCACTGGACGCGGCGAAGGTTGTGATACCTTCGATGACAAAATAACGCGTCAAGAAATCAGCGCTGCCAATAGACATCAAAAACGGGGATTTTTGGAAAACGCGCTTTGAAGAACTTATTCTGGGTTTTATAAAGGCGACACTTCATTTATGAAGTGTCGCCTTTTTCCATGGATCCGCCATGCCCAAACTCCGCCTCGGCATCAATATCGACCATATCGCCACCGTCCGTAACGCGCGCAATCGTGACGCCGACGCCGCGCCCGACCTGCTGCGCGCCGCGCGCGAGGCGATCAAGGGCGGCGCGGACGGCATCACGTTCCATCTGCGCGAAGACCGCCGCCATGTTCTCGACGCCGACGTGAAACATCTTTGCAAAAACGTCACGGAACCGATCAACCTCGAAATGGCAGCGACGGAGGAGATGAAAAACATCGCGCTGCGCTTGCGCCCGCATGCCGTCTGCCTCGTTCCCGAAAAACGCAAAGAAGTCACGACCGAAGGTGGCCTTGACGCTGTCAAAGGCGGCAAAAAACTCGCCTGCATCGTCAACGAACTCGCCGCGGCGGGCATCCGCGTCTCGCTATTCATCAACCCCGAAGCCGCGCAAATCCTCGCCGCATGGACGTCCGGCGCGGCCGCGATCGAACTGCATACCGGCACATATGCAAATGCCAAAGGCAGCGCGCAAAAACGCGAACTGAAACGCCTGCAATGGGCGGCAACGCAGGCGCATAAGCTGGGCCTCGAAGTTCATGCCGGGCACGGGCTGACTTACGACAATGTCGGCCCCATCGCCGCGATCCCCGAAATCGCCGAGCTCAATATCGGCCATTTCCTTGTCGGCGACGCGCTTTTCGTGGGTTTCGCAGCCTCGGTTCGACAGATGCGGAAATTAATGGATAAGGCGCGCAAATAAAACCGCGTGAAAAACCGCGCTTTTTGTGCTATAGATCATCTTTATTCAAGAATGAGGATATTGCCATGTTACAAGCCTCCTCTTTCATGCCTCCTAGAACCACTCCCCGGTCAGTATGGAGCTTTGCCGGAAGCGGAGCCAATCTCGACCCCAACCATAAATTACCGAATTTCCGCCCTCCCCGTAAATTCTGGGGACCGCTTCTCAACAAAGCCTTGGAAGGCAAAGCCGAATTGACCAAGCCCGCGCCCAAAGCCGACGCAGCTTCTCCCTCTCCCAAAGGCGGCAAAGGGGCAAAAGCCGTCGCGGCCGTCATCGCAGTCGCAAGCGCGGGATGGAAGCTTCTGGCGGAAGCCAACGAGGCGTTATTGCTCAATCGGCCAACTGTTTATGCTGGCGGCTCCATGAGCCTCGGCGGCAGAAAAATACCGGAACCAGAATAGGCGGCTCGACGCTTTTCCTGCCCGAACCTCATGCTATAACCGTCCATGATCATCGGTATCGGCAACGACCTCACGGATATCCGCCGCATCGACGCGACGCTGCAAAAATACAGCGCGCGCTTCGTCAGCCGCGTCTTCACCGAAACCGAAAAAGCCAAGGCCGAAAGACGCATCCCCGGCGGCATGCAGGCCGCGACTTTGGCCAAGCGTTTCGCGGCCAAGGAAGCCTGCGCCAAGGCGCTCGGCACCGGCATTTATCGCGGTGTCTTTTTCCGCGACATCGGCACCGTCAACCTGCCGTCGGGCCAGCCGACGCTCGAACTTTCCGGCGGCGCGCTCGAACGGCTGCATGCACTGACCCCGCCCGGCTACAAGCCGCACATCCATCTGTCACTGACCGACGACCCGCCTTATGCGCAGGCTTTTGTGATTATCGAAGCCCTGCCGGAATAATCATCCCTGCCACGCAGGCAGCTTTTCGCCGCCCCGGATCGCAATCTCGACATGGGCAAATCCGGCGACGACGGCCTCATAAACCGGCTTCTTGAACGGCACGATCATCGACGGCGTTTCGGCAAGTTCGACCCATTTCCACGCGACGAATTCCGGCAGCTCGGGCTCATGCTCGCCCGACAAATCGATGTCACTGTCCCGCCCTTCGAACATAAGCGCGAACCAGTCCTGCTCCTGCCCGCGATATTTGCCGCGAAAAATCACGGCACCGGTCGAAGCGTCTTTCCCCAGCCTTCTGTTTTGCAGCCAGTCGGGAAATTCATAGGTGGTTTTGTGCGGCAGCTTGGCGACGATGCGCGCCGCGTCGGTGCCGATTTCTTCCTTCATCTCGCGCAACGCGGCAACCCGGATATCCTCTTCGCGCTGGACGCCGCCCTGCGGCATCTGCCACGCGCCGGGGCGGTCGCGCCGCTCGGCCATCAGCACAAGGCCTTCCGGATTGAACAGGCACAGGCCGACGCCGCGCCGGTAGGGAAGCTTTTGCAAATCGATTCCATCCATCACTTGACCATAGCACTGATCGGCGCGAGCGCAACGCCGCGCTTGGGAAGCCCCTTGGCCCATTTCTGGATTTGCTCCAGCATCACGGGCGTGGCAGCAGCGATCCCGACGGCGCGGCCTTGGAGAATGGCCGTCTGTTCAAGGTCGTTGAGCGCGGCGGTAATCGCATCCGGCGCAAGGTCGTCGCCGAGCCGCCGCGTCATGGTAGCAACAGGGACGCCCGCTTCGCGCGCCATATCGGTGATGACGCTGTGCGGCGCGACGCGCGCATCGAACACCATCAGGCCGCGCTGGCGCAGCGTCTGAAGAACGGCGGCAAATTTAGTCGGGTCGGTCGTGAAACGCGACCCGCTGACCGTCGTGATGCCGACATAACCCGAAGCGCGGCGCATGACCGCGAGCAACCGGGAAAGGTTGTTGCTGTTGGGCAGGCTGGTCAAAAGCGTGCCCGGCCCCGGGTCGCTATATGGGTAGTCGAACGGCTCCATCGGCACCTGCAAAAGGACTTCATGCCCGTCTTGCCGCGCGCGCGCGATCCATGCGCCGACGGTGGAGCTTTGCCCGTCGAAAGCAAGCGTCACGGCAAGCGGCAAGTCGTCGATGGCTTCGTTGGTGATGACGCGCAACAGGCCAAGTCCGGTGATGACAATGGCGACGCGGGGCCGCCGGTCGGCGATATCGAAAGGCCGCGCATAAATGCGCCAAGGCATTTCGCCATTATCGCCTATGCGCGGCAGGCTGCCCATCGCCGTGTCCTGCGTGACGCGCGGATCCGGCGCAGGCGTCAATTTTATGCTGCGGTCGTCCTGGCTGTTGAGCGCGGGCGCGTTGACGTTGGTCTGGATAACGTTGCCGCCTGCCAACGCAATTTTGTCGATATTGATCTGCGGTGTGGCGGGTATGGCGGCAACGCTATGGACGTGATTGTGGATCAGCGCCGGCGGCACGGTTACGAAAAAGAGCAAAAGGGCGGTCGCCGCCAGCTTGAACTTGCGCGGATAGCGCGCCAGCCAGGACGGGCGGCGCGGCGGCAATTCAAAATTATCTTTGGGCTGATCGGGCATGTCGAGACGTGGCAGAAACTCGGATGAAGATTATGGCCTGTCGTGGCAAGCCTTTCAAACAGGAAATGAAAACGCTCACTTGGCCTGCGCAGCGCCTGACGCAGGCGAAGTGGGAGACGTGGAAGTCAGCCCGGCCGGCGGCAAAGACTGGCGCAGCAAAACGATGCAGATACGGCGGTTGCGCGGATCCTTGGGGTCGCCGGGCACATAAGGGTCACGGTCGGCGAGGCCGGACACGCGCGCGACACGGCTTTCGGAAACGCCGGCCTTGACCAGGATTTCGCGGCTGACATTGGCACGTTCGGTCGAAAGCGTCCAGTTGTCGCGTCCCGACCCGGGCAAAAACGGCGTGCTGTCGGTATGGCCGGTGACGGAGATCTTGTTGGGCAGGCGCGCGATAACCCTGCCGATCAGAGTCAAAAGTTCTTCGCCGCGCTCATAAGGAATCGCCCCGCCGGACGGGAACATGGAAAATTTGTTGCGATCGATGATCTGGATGCGCAGGCCTTCAGGCGTGCGATCGATCACGATCTGGTCGGCATAGGGCTGCAAGGCGGGATTCGACATGATCGCCTCTTTGAGCGCGACCTCGGCTGTGCTGAATTCGCCTTCTTCCGCCTGCATCGCGGCGGCTACTTCTTTTTCCTCCTTGGTCGCGGGCCCGGCGTCGGAATTCCCCTTGTTATTGGCTTTTTTATCTTCCTTGCCGACCGTCGCCTTGCCGTCGCCGCCCAAATCCTTGCCTGGCGTTTCTTCATCGCCCTGGTCGCCCTTACCGACGGTCGGAATCGTCGCGCTTTGTATGCTGGGCGGTGATCCCGCGGAAATCTCCGCGCCCGGCGCCGTGATGGTCTGGCCGCCAAAAATACCGCCCGCGCCGGAATCCGATTTCGAAATGCTGGCAGGCGCGAAATAATCGGCGATGCCCTTGCGCTGAATGGCGGTGGTGACATTGAGCAGCCACAGCAGCAAAAAGAACGCCATCATCGCGGTCACGAAATCGGCGTAAGCGACCTTCCACGCGCCGCCATGATGGCCGCCGTGTCCGCCTTTTTTCTTGCGGCGAATGATGATGACGGGAGTCTGATCTGCCATTCACGCCCCCGGTCAGCTGGGCGCAGGAAGGTCGGAGGTCGCTTCTTCGACTTCGGCGAAAGTCGGACGCACTTCGGTCAACAGCGCCTTGCGCGCATATTCGATCGAAACCGACGGCGCGCAGCCCTGCAGATGCGCCAGCATTCCCGTCTTAAGGCATTGAAGATATTTGGCTTCCGCCTCCAATATGATTCGCACCGAATTCGCCGCCGGGCCGATGACGCCATAGGACGTCCACACGCCCATAAATGTGCCGACCAGCGCGCCGCCGATCAACCGGCCCAGAACTTCGGGCGGT
>JAGWKW010000249.1 GCA_028865155.1 Alphaproteobacteria bacterium | reverse complement strand
CGAACCGGGACAGGTTCGCCGTCTGTCGGTCGCGGTGGTCGTCGACGGCACCTACAAGAAGGGCAAGGACGGCAAGGAAATATACGTGCCGCGCACGCCCGAAGAAATGGCCAAGATCAAGGATCTTGTCCGTTCCGCGATCAATTTCGACCCGAGCCGCGGCGACACGATGCAGGTCGTCAATATGCAGTTCGCGCAACCCGATGCCGGCACAGCGGCCAGTTCCTCGTCCAGCCTGCTGATGGGCATTCCGCGCGCCGACATCTTCCACGGCGTCGAAACAATCATCCTCGCCCTTATCGGCCTGCTGGTCGTGCTTCTGGTCGTGCGCCCGATCCTGCGCAAAATCCTCGAAACCGCAGGCAACGTTTCCGAGCAGGCCCTGCTGAGCGGCGGCTATGCCGCCGCGGGCGTCGGCGGCGCAGGCGGTGGCATGGCGCAACTGCCCTCGCCCGGCGGCGGCAGCGTGGCGGACGAAATGGCGGCCGAAGCTGCCGCGGCCGAAGCGGAGTTCGAAAAAATGATCGACATCTCCCGCGTCGAAGGGCGCGTCAAAGCTTCGTCGTTACGCAAGGTCGGCGAAATCGTCGACAAGCATCCTGACGAGGCGATCTCGATCCTGCGCAATTGGATGTATCAGGAGAGTCGATAATGGCAGCCGGTCAACGCTTGCGCGAAGACGTCAAAGCCCTTTCGGGGCTGGAGAAGTCGGCGCTGTTCATCCTTTCGCTCGGCGAAGAATATGCGGCGCGCATCTTCAGCCACATGAACGACGACGAGATCAAGGATCTATCGCAGGTCATGGCCAATCTCGGCAATGTCAGCTCCAACCTGGTCGAAAAGCTGTTCGTCGAATTCGCCGAGCAGATGTCGTCCGCCAGCGGCACTGTCGGCTCGATGGAATCGACCGAACGCCTGCTGATGAAGGTTCTGGACAAGGGCCGCGTCAGCAGCATCATGGAAGACATCCGCGGCCCTGCCGGCCGCACGATGTGGGACAAGCTGGCCAACGTCAACGAAGCGGTGCTGGCCGCCTATCTCAAGAACGAATATCCGCAGACCGTCGCGGTCGTCGTCTCCAAGATCAAGCCCGACCACGCCGCGCGCGTCCTGACGCAACTGCCGGAAAGCTTCGCGCTCGAAGTCATCACCCGGATGCTGCGCATGGAATCGGTGCAGAAAGACGTCCTCGACGACATCGAGCGCACGCTGCGCAACGAGTTCATGTCGAACCTCGCGCGCACCAACCGCCGCGACAGCCACGAAATGATGGCCGAAATCTTCAACAATCTCGACCGCGCCAACGAAGCCAAGTTCATGACCGCGCTCGAGGAACGCAACCGCGACGCCGCCGAAAAGATCAAGAGCTTGATGTTCACTTTCGAAGATCTCAGCAAGCTCGAAGGCTCCGCGATCCAGGCCGTTCTGCGCGTGGCCGAAAAATCGAAACTGCCGACCGCGCTCAAGGGCGCATCGGAAACGATCAAGGATCTGTTTTTCGCCAACATGTCGGAACGCGCGGGCAAGCTTCTGCGCGAGGATATCTCGGCCCTCGGCCCCGTGCGCCTGCGCGATGTCGAGGAAGCGCAAAGCCATCTGGTCGCGGTCGCCAAGGATCTGGCGGCCAAGGGAGAAATCATCATCGCATCGGGCGCGGAGGAAGACGAACTTGTATACTGAAACCGCAGAAACGAAAACCGCCAAGAAAGCCGCGCCTTCCACGCCGGCGCGCAAATTCATGTTCGACCTGTCGTTCGACGACGCGTCGGTGGTGCACCGCGCGCCGGAACGCAAGCCCGTTCTGATGAAACCCGAACAGATCGACGCGCTGAAAAAAGAATCCCGCGACGAAGGCTTCGCCGCGGGGCGCGAGGCCGGCCACGACGCGCAAACCGCCGCGCTCGGGCAAACCATGGTTGCGCTGGAAAAAAGCCTCAACCTCGTCCTCGACAACCTGGACACCCTGCGTCAGGAACAGGACGCCCAAACCCGCGCGCTTGCGCTCGCGGTGGCCCGCAAAATCCTGCCCGCTTTCGCGGCGCGCAACGGCCTGGGCGAGATCGAGGCGATCCTCGATGAAACGATCCGCCAGATGGCCCACGAACCCCGCCTTGTCGTGCGCGTAAACGAAACGCAGTTCGACGCGGTCAACGAAAAAGCCGAAGCCATCGCGACGCAACGGGCCTATTC
>JAGWKW010000248.1 GCA_028865155.1 Alphaproteobacteria bacterium | reverse complement strand
AAGCCGAAGCGCGGCTCGAAGCCGCCAAACGCGACGCCGAAGCGCAGGTCACGCTGGCCACGGCGTCGGCGCAGGCGATCAAGCTTGTGACGGAAACCCTGGGCGACAAGGACGGGCCGATGTCCTATCTGCTCGGCGAAAAATATATCCGCATGATGGAGAAAATGGCCGGTTCGCCGAACGGCAAATTCGTCGTCCTGCCCGCCGATCTGCAAGACACCGTCCGCGGCCTTCTCGGCCGCGGGAAATAACCGGGCCTACGCCTCCAAAGACGCAAGCCTTACATCCCACGGGTTTCGCCTGAGCACCCGTTTGCCTTTGGTCGCCGCCAACAAAATAGCGCGGCCCATCACGCATTCTTCTGCGCGATGAAGCGCGCCCGAATCCCTTTCATGCGCTATGTGGCTCGACGTCGCGCCCGGCGGGCACAGAACGCCGATCCGCTCGTCCTTGCCGATAAGTAACAGGTTCCCGTATGCCACAGCGCATGCGACACAATCCGGCGAAACATCAACCTGGTATAATTGGTATCCCGGTGAACCGGCGGGACATCGACGCGATTTTTGACGGTCACCCGCGCCTCCGGCGCAAGGGAATAATGCCAGCTCCACCGGTTGGCGCGTCCGCCCGGCAGATAGCGTTTCTTCAATTCCCGCCCGACGTGGCGAACGATGTTTTTTATATGGAACGGAAACTGCTTATACGCTTGCGTCTTATATCCTTTTGCGTAGCCTTGCAAAAAAAGTATGGATGTTTCGACATCCGCCTTTCCGAAGTCATGCAGCCACACGCCAATAAGCCGCTCGGGCCGGTGCGCCGGATCTTTTCGTTCGCATACATAAGGCAGCGCCAGAACGCCCGCACGGTCGCTGAAATACATCTGGTCGTTCAGGCAAAACGCATTGAAGGCCGCCGCCTTGCGCCACAGCCCGAACGGATACGCTTTCTGCGGCGACACCTGCCGGAACGACAGCTCCAGCCCATCGGTATCGCGCCGCGCATAAAGCTCGTCGAACCATGCTTTGACTTCGGCGCAGCGTTCGGAATTCGCCGCATAAGGGGCTTGCAGACATAGGCGCCGAAAGCCTCCCACAACCGTTCTTTATCCTCGATAGGCATCATCAAAAAATCCCGCCAATATTTTTTCTAATATGACGATTCGCAAAAAATCGGCATTAGGTTTGACCATCCCAACTTTATCCGGTTTTTTCTTTCTATAAAACACTTTAACTTATTGAGAGATAACAAAAAATCAATTAGCGGCGAAATTAACTCAAATTTTAACAATTTTGCCCAGAATGAGACCATAAACCGATTACATATTTTAAAAGGCGTTCAAAATGCCATTTCTTACCAACCTTTTCGGCCAGCCGCGCGCGATGAACGCCGCCCTTGCCGCGCATCCCGCGCCGCACCCCGACAAACGCCCGCTTCTGCACCCCGAAAAAGCGCCCGCGACGATGCATGTATTCCCCATCGACTTCGCCGCCTATACGTTCGGCGGCGCGGTCATCGCCACATTGCGCGGCCGCAACGCGGCGGGCGAGCCGATCCGCCGCCGCACGCTGGTCGCGCGTATGATCCTGAAAGAAACCACGCCCGACGGCGCAAGCGTCGAAATCGAAATGTCGGCTTCGCTGCGCGACCTCGAAAAAGGCTGCCACCCGCAAGCCGCCGGGATCCGCTATGCGCTGGTCGAGCTTTATGCGAGCAAAGCCTTCGACGCCGAACCTTCCATGGACAAAGCCGTCGCCATGGACGACAGCATCGCCTACGCGCAGGCCTTCGCTTAACGCCGCCTAAAGCACGGCACGCATCATGCCGCCGCCGCACAACACGGCGATAATCGTCCCGGCCACCGACAGCCCGACATAGGCGGAAAGCGAAAGATAATCCCCCTTCTCCCACATCAGCGCGCTTTCAAGCGAAAAAGCCGAAAAAGTCGTGAACCCGCCCAGAAACCCGGTAATCAGCAAAAGCCGCGCATGCTCCAGATGCGACACGCGCAAGGCGAAATACTCGGCCAGCGCGCCGATAATCAGCGCGCCCAGAACATTGACGCTCAGCGTATGCCACGGAAATTTCGGCCACGGCATATGCCCGGCCCACCGGCCGACCAGAACCGACATCAAATAGCGTGAACACGCCCCCGCGCCGCCGCCCGCAAAAACCCACAACAGTTTCATGCCTA
>JAGWKW010000031.1 GCA_028865155.1 Alphaproteobacteria bacterium | reverse complement strand
CTGAAACCCGCGCGTGTTACAGTTGATCAGAATTTCTTCCGCGCCGTCCGGCGTTTTTTGAAAGAGCGCCTGATTTTCGGGAATATCGTAAATAAACCGGACGCACGGCGACTTGCGCCCGCAATGTGCCGCATAGGACGAAACCAGAAATTCGGCCAGCTTTTGTTTTTCGCGGTCGTTAGCGATGCCGGCACATGCCAGATACATTTCATTGGCGAAAGAGCGTTTCGATCCCGTCGCAACGTGCCATTGCGATTCCAGATCATCGCGTTCGAAATAGCTGCGCGCCTTTTTCGCTTGCGCGTGATAAAATTCCCTGGTCAGGCCAAGCTCGGCATTGAGCGCTTCGAGATAGCGCAGATTGGCGGGGTGTTTTTCCTGCGCGATCGATTCATACAGGTTCAGGCGCAGATCCAGATCCAGCGCACGAATCCGTTGCCGGGCCTTTTCCAGTTCTTCTTGCCGAGTTCTTTCGACATTATCTTCGTTCCGGCCTTCAAAGGCGCCGTAAAAAACGCCATGCACGAACCGGCGCGCCAGCGTAGGCGAAACGCGGCCCCCGGCATCCACGACGGCACGGTAGAGGTCTTCCGGCGCGTCGTATAATTGCCCCGGAAACAGGTTTTCCGGCAATGCATAAAGTCTTCCGCCATGAAGGATATAAAGCATCGGCGCTCCCTAAAAAATCGCGGCCACCGTAGTTTTTTTTTAGGGAACGGGCAAGGACGCCGAATATTTTCAGCCCCGAAACCGGCGGCAAAGAAAGCTATAACGGCTTGTTATTGCAAGCATAAGTAGAAAAGCTGCGCTAACCTTTGGTTAACCCGGCCCGGGAAGCCCGAAAAAAACCAAGAAAAAACAAAGGCTGGAACGGCAATATTTCGAAATTCAAACCAATATCGGTGGAATTTGTTCACATAATATCTTGTTGTTTTTAAAACAAAAAACATGTGTTCTTCTTCATCTTTCCTTAAAACTTATCCCCTATTCTGGGCACATCCGAACCCCGGGTTCACAACCGTTCCATGGAGGACTGTAATGCGTAATTTGATCCGTCTTATCAAGAATGAAGAAGGCGCCACGGCCATCGAATACGGCCTGATCGCGTCGCTGATCGCTGTTGCCATTATCGGCGTTCTTGCCACCGTCGGCACCAACCTGTCAGCCACGTTCACGACGATCGCGAGCAAGCTCTAATCGGCTTCGCATGACAAAGGAAGGTGCCGGCCTCGGGCCGGCATCTTTTTTTGGAACCCTGTAATCGTTGCGCATACGTAACATTTTGATTCATTGCGCATTAACCATAACATGGGCATAGTTAGAACGCCCCGTTAAGATAAAACTTGAAGCAGAATTTGAAGCCTTGAGGGATAACTCCGATGGGTCTGGCTCTGACCTCGTTTCATATCGCGATCCTGTTCATCGCTGCCGCCATTCTGGTCGCCGCGGCGGTCAGTGACGCTTATTCGTACCGGATTCCCAATTACCTGTGCGGCCTGCTGGTCGCCCTGTTCCCGGCTTTCGTCGCCACCGCGCCGCGCGGCGTGGAATGGAGCCAGAATGCGATGGTTTTCGGGCTCGTCGCGCTGGCGGGTTTTGCCATGTTCATGGGGCAGCTGGCCGGCGCGGGCGACGTCAAGCTTCTGTCCGCCGCTTCCCTGTGGGCGGGGCCGCATCTGATTGCCGTCCTTTTGGTCGTCACCGCCGTCGCCGGCGGGGTTTTGTCTTTGTTCATGGCGCTGAAAACGCATCGCCGCAACGCCGCCGAAGGCGGAACGGAAGGCGGCGGGATACAGATCGCCAAAGTTCCCATTCCCTATGGCGTCGCCATAGCTTCGGGCGGCGTGGTCGCCCTGGCCATGCTCGCGCGCCCCATCCTGTTGCCGGCATAAGAAGGACGACCGACCCATGCCAACGCGCAAAATAACCCTGCTTCTTGTGGCCGCGATCGTCGCCATCGGCACGATCGTCGTCGCGCGCGGCATGATGAAGCCGGCAAAAACCGCGCCGGAAGGGCAAACAGTCGCCGTGCAGACGGTCGAGGTCGCAGCCGCCGCGCATAACATCAAGACCGGAACGCTTTTGAAGGCGAGCGACTTCAAATGGATTCCGTGGGCCGCGGATTCCGATAACAGCGCCCTGTTCGTCAAGGGCAAAACCACGCTGGCCGCGCTGGGCGGCGCCGTCGCGCGCGACAACATCAACGCAGGCGAACCGGTGACGACGGGCCGCGTGGTGCAGCCGCACGATCAGGGGTTCCTCGCTGCCGTTTTGAAGCCGGGGATGCGCGCGATGTCGATCACCCTGTCGCCTTCGTCCGACGTTTCGGGCTTCATCTTCCCCGGCGACCGCGTCGACGTGATTTTGACCCACGGCTTCAGCCGCAAGGGCGTCGCCGCCTTGACCCAGCGCCGGATCAGCGAAACGATTTTGCACGACGTGCGCGTGCTGGCACTCGACCAGCGCAGCGACAAGGACGGCAACGACCCGAAACTCGCCAAGACCGCGACGCTGGAAGTTTCGCCGCGGGACGCGGAAAAACTTGCGCTCGCCGTCGACATGACCTCGCAGATGGGGCCCGACCGCGCCGAATTGTCGCTGGCCCTGCGCAGCCTTGCCACCGGCGACAAGCCCGGCGACCGCAACCCGCCGCCGACATGGGACAGCGACGTCAGCCGCGCCTTTCCTTCCGTCGACGGCAGCGACGGGCTGACGCAGCGCGTCCAGGTCATGCGCGGACAGACGACCACCGAAGATGTCTTCGAAAGGCATGGGGATAGATAACCTATGAAACGCACGCACGCTCTTTCGGCTCTGGCCTTCCTCGCGCTGGCTTTCGCGCTTCTGCCCGCAACGCCCGCCTGCGCGGGATCGAAGGTTTTGTCCGTCACCGTCGACGAAGGCGTGCCGCTCAAGCTGAGCGCGCCCGCGGCGTCCGTCTTCATCGCCAACCCCAGCATCGCCGATATTCAGGTCATGTCGCCGCGCGAGATCATGGTGTTCGGCAAACGCACCGGCGAAACCACCTTTATGGCGACCGGCAACGACGGATCGACTTTGTCCGACCGCACCGTCGTCGTGTCGCAGGATTTGTCCGGTCTGCGTACCGAATTGAATTCGGCTATCCCCGGCAACCATATCCACGCCAAGGCGGTTCCGAACGGCATCGTCCTGACCGGCACGGCCAAGAACGCCGCCGCCGTCGCCGACGCCTATAAGATCGCGATGCGCTATATGCCCACGGGCGGCGACATCATCAATCGCGTGCAGGTCAACGGCAGCAATCAAGTCCAGATCCGCGTCCGTTTCGCCGAGGTCGCGCGCAGCGTCGACAATTCGCTCGGCTTCAACTGGCAGAATTTGGGCACGCTGGGCGGCGGCATGGCCGTCGGCCTTGCCACCGGCGCATCGGGCCTTGGCACCGGATCGACTCTTTTGGGTACGCGCCCCAACAATACGAGTTTGAGCCTGCCCAACGATCTGCTTGGCGCGTCTTTGAATTCGGGCCGGTGGAGCGTCACCGCCCTGATCGATGCGCTGGCTCAAAACGGGCTGATCACCATTTTGGCCGAGCCGAACCTGACGGCCATGTCGGGCGAAACCGCGAATTTCCTGGCCGGCGGCGAGTTCCCGATCCCGGTTCCGCAGGCCAACGGCACCATCAGCATCACCTTCAAATCTTACGGCGTGTCGCTGTCCTTCACCCCGACCATCATCGGCGGCAACCGCATCAACCTGCATGTCCGTCCTGAAGTCAGCGAGCTGACCCAGACCGGGTCGATCGTCATCAACAACATCACCGTGCCCGCGCTGCTGACCCGCAAGGCCGAAACCACGGTCGAGGTCGCGAGCGGCCAGAGCTTCGCCATCGCCGGCTTGCTCGACAACAATCAGGCGCAGACCGTCAACAAATTCCCGGTTTTGGGCGATTTGCCGATTCTGGGGCAACTGTTCCGCGACAATCATTTCGTCAACGGCCAGACCGAACTGGTCGTCATCATCACGCCCTATATCGTCAAGCCGTCGGGCCAGCGTTTGACGCTGCCGACCGACGGGCTTGCGCCGCCGAACGAAACCGAGCGGCTGATCGGCATGCGTTACAGCAACAGCGATCCGCATGCGCGCCCGATCAGCGGCGAACCGGATGCCGTCGCCGCGCCGCCCGCCGCAGCGCCGGTCGCGCCCGTGACGGAATCGCCGATGCCGAAAACCGCGCCTTCGGTCAGCAATTTGCATCTCGCGCCGCGGCCCCAATCCGACCACACGGAAGCGGCCCCGGCCGTTTCCTTGTCGACGCAACCTGTCGTCCTGCATCCCGCCGGCGACGGCAAGGGTAGCGGCGGCCTTCTTGTGGAGTAAGCGATGACCAACGCCGCATCCCGATTTTTCGCTCTCGCCTTTGGGCTGTTCGCGCTGACCGCCTGCGACACGGTTTTTTATCCGCCGACGCCGCACCCCGATTACGCCATCCGCGTCACGCCGAACGCGCAAGGCGGCATCGCCAAGGCGCCCGCCTGCATGAGCTGGGCAACCGCGACGACCGATCCGTTCGACAACCAGCCTTTGCCGCAATTCGGCTGCGCCAATGCGCGCAACCTCGCGGCGATGGTGGCGCGGCCCGACGATTTGATCGCGCCCGGGACAATGGGCCCGTCGCGCGGTACCGTCGCCGTGGGCGCGATACGCCGTTATGACAACAATCAGACGCGCGGGCTTGTCCTGCCCGGCCCCGAAGTCGACCAGACTGCGGCATCGACGGCGCCCACGACGTCGTCCTCGCTGACCGGCGACATAACCAACGGCGGGTCGAGTTCGGCTTCGTCGGCCGCGTCGACGTCGGGATCGGCGCCATGAGCGGGATGTTTTCTTCTTCCGATACGCTGCTGCATAACGAATTCATGGGCTTCGTCATCGACGATGCGTCCCTGATCGCGCTGCGCGACTGGGCCGAACGGCAGGGCTATCCGCATGCCACCGTACAGCAGGGCGGGCCGGACATGTTCGCCCAGCTTCTGGAATCCGCGCCTGCGCCGCATCTGGCCGTGCTCGACATCGACGGGCAGGCCGATCCCATCGGCGCCGCCGCGCGGCTGGCCGGGATGTGCGGAAAGGATTGCCGCCTGGTTATCGTCGGATCGACCAACGATGTCGGCCTGTATCACCGCCTGACATCCGCGGGCGCGGTCGATTACCTGGTCAAGCCGCTGACGGCGGAGCAGCTGAACCAGACGCTGGCCGCCGCGCTGCGCGGCGGCGCCGGGAACAAGCAGGAAGCCAAGGAAGCGCGCATCGTCGCCGTCATAGGGTCGCGCGGCGGCGCGGGCGCGAGCACGATCGCGCTGAATGCCGCATGGCTTCTGGCGCACCGCTTCGCGCGCAACACCGCCCTGCTCGACCTCGACCTGCAATTCGGCACGAGCGCTTTGGCTCTGGATCTCGAACCGGGGCGCGGCTTGCGCGATATTGCAGGATCGCCGCACCGCGTCGACAGCCTGATGATTTCGAGTTCGATGGTGCCGGAAAGCGATCTGTTTTCCGTTCTCGGCGCGGAGGAGTCGGTCGACGATGTCATTCCGATGGACGGCGGCGCGATGACCGCCCTGCTCAAGGAAATGAAAGGCAATTTCGAGGTCATCGTCGTCGATATGCCGCATTTCCTGTTCGCCGCGCAGAAGCGGGTTCTGACGCTGGCGCAGGAAATCGTCATCGTTTCCGAACTGTCCCTCTCCGGCATCCGCGACACGCTGCGCCTTAAAAACGCGATCAACCTTCTGGGCTGCACCGCGCGCGTCACCACCGTCGCGTCGCGCACCGATGCGGGCGGCAACGGCCAGGTCGACCGCGCCGCGTTCGAAAAAGGCATTCAGGGCAAGATCGACGCCACCATTCCCGAAGACGGCGCGTCGGTGGCGTCCGCCGCCAACAGCGGCAAGGCGCTGGGCGAAACCGCGCCGCGCGCACCCATCACCAAGGCGCTGAGCGATCTGGCCGTCCGGCTGGCCGCCGTCGAGGATACGGCCGTTGCGAAACCTTCCTTCTGGGAAAAAATCTGGAACAAAGGTAAGGGCCTCGCACGGAGCAAGGCATGAGCCTGGCCGACGCCCTTGCCGCCGACGGAACCATCGCCGCGCTGCGCACCCGCGCCTTTCCCCTGCTGAAGGAAAAAATCCCCGCCGAGCGCGCCAAGGCCGCCACGCGTTCCGACGTCGCGCGCGAGGCCAAGACCGCCGTCGGCGAATTCCTCGCCAAAAGCGGGATGGAACTGAATCTCCTTGACCAGCGCGACCTCGTCACCTCGCTCGTCAACGCCTTCATGTCCGAATATGCCGCCGCCGCACCCGCTCCCGCCGCGGCCGCAAGCGCGCCCGAACCGCAAGCCGACGAGCCGCCGCCCGCGCCCGTTTTCACGCGCAACCCGAGCCGCGCCAGCGTCGAGCAGGCGAAATTGAAATTGCAGCCGATGATCTTGGAGCGCATCGACACCTCGGCCGCGGCGAAGCTGCCGCGCGAAGACCTGTCGCGCGACCTGACCGGCTTGCTGGCCGAATTGCTGGCCGAGACGAAGATCCAGCTCAACGCCGTCGAGCGGCAGGAGCTGGTCAAGCAGCTGCTCGACGACATGCTCGGCCTCGGCCCGCTGGAGCCGCTTCTGGCCGACGAAACCATCTCGGAAATCATGATCAACGGGCCCAAGCAGGTCTTTATCGAGAACAAAGGCAAGCTGGTGCTAAGCGACGTGCAGTTTCGCGACAACGCGCATGTCCTGGCCATCGCCACGCGCATCGTCACCGCGATCGGGCGGCGCATCGACGAAAGTTCGCCGCTGTGCGACGCGCGGTTGATGGACGGCAGCCGCGTCAACATCATCATCCCGCCGCTGGCCATCGACGGCGCGACGATCACGATCCGCAAATTTTCGAAGAAGAAAATCACGCTCGATTCGATGATCAAGTTCGGCAGCGTCTCGCCGCAGATGGCGAAATTGCTGCGGATATGCGGGCGTTGCCGCTTGAACATCCTGATTTCCGGCGGCACCGGTTCGGGCAAAACCACCCTGCTCAACGCCATGTCGCAAATGATCGACCATGGCGAGCGCGTCGTCACCAGCGAAGACGCCGCCGAATTGCAGCTTCAGCAGCCGCATGTCGTGCGGCTTGAAACAAGGCCGCCGAACCTTGAAGGGCATGGCGAGGTCACGATGCGCGACCTTGTCAAAAATGCGCTGCGTATGCGGCCCGACCGCATCATCGTCGGCGAAACCCGCGGCGGCGAGGCGCTCGACATGCTGCAGGCGATGAATACCGGCCATGACGGGTCTATGTCTACCGTTCACGCCAACCGCCCGCGCGAGGCGATCATGCGCCTTGAAAACCTTGTCGGCATGGCCAGTTCCAACCTGTCGCCCCGCGCGATCCGCCAGCAGATCGCTGCCGCCGTCGATATGATCGTGCAGGTCGCGCGCATGCGCGACGGCTCGCGTCGCGTCACCCATATTTCCGAGATCACCGGCATGGAAGGCGATGTCATCACGATGCAAGACCTTTATACCTGCGACGTGACCGGCGAAACGCCCGACGGCAAGCTGACGGTCGAGTTCAAAAATCACGGGCTGCGGCCGCATTCGATGCCCAAGGCCGCCTATTTCGGGCTCGACAAGCAGATGCTCGAAGCGATGGAGGCGCCGTGACGGTCAGCGGCCCACATATGTATCTTCTGCTCGGCGGCGGCGCGTTCGTCGTCGTCCTTCTGATCGCGTCGGCGCTCGGCGAAGGCAAATCCGACCTCGACCGGCGGCTGGCGCGCGTTGGGCTTCAGGGCGGGCACCGCAAGCTTGCCACCGGCGACCGCATGCCCGGCAGCGTCCGTTCGACCCGCGACAGTTCGATCGATTTCGTCGACCATCTGGTCAAGCTGCTGCCCAACCCCGACAAGCTCCGCGCGCGCCTTGCCCGCACCGGGAAGGTGATCAGCCTGGGCGAATATATGCTGACCAATGCGCTGGCCGTGACTTTGGCCTATCTGCTGTTCGGAATGTTCGGCTGGAACCGCGCCGTCGTCGTTCTGGCCGCCATCGCCGTGGGGCTGGGCCTGCCGCATGCCGTCACCGGTTTCATGGGCGCGCGGCGGATCAAGAAATTTCTCGCCGGGTTTCCCGAAGCGATCGACACGATGTGCCGCGGCATCCGCTCGGGGCTGCCGATCACCGAATCCATCGCCGCCGTCGGGCGCGAGCTGCCCGACCCGATCGGCATCGAATTCCACCGCATCAGCGACGGCGTGCGGATGGGCAAGACGCTCGAAGCGTCGATGTGGGAAGTGGCGCAGCGCATCGACACGCCCGAATTCCGCTTTTTGATCATCGCGATGGCGATCCAGAAGGAAACCGGCGGCAACCTGGCCGAGACGCTCGGCAACCTCGCCGATTTGATCCGCAAGCGGCGGCAGCTACGTTTGAAAGTCAAGGCGATGTCCTCGGAAGCCAAGGCCAGCGCGATGATCATCGGGTCGCTGCCCTTTATCATGTTCGGGCTGCTGATGGTCGTCAATCCGGGCTACATCATGGTTTTGTTCCATAACGGCACCGGCAAGCTTCTGCTCGGCGCGGCGGTGTTCTGGATGTCGCTGGGCTGGGGCGTGATGCTGAAGATGATCCATTTCGAGATATAGGTTTTGCGGACCCGTCATGACGTTCGACCATCTTATGCACGACCCCAATATCGCCGCCGCCCTGTGCGGCGCGGGCGCGTTCGCGGTTATCGTCCTGATCTGGTCGGCTTTGGTCGACAGCGACCCGTTGACGGCGCGCCTGAAGCATGTGAGCGAGCGGCGCGATGAATTGCGTGCCCAGGAACATAAAAAGAAGCTGTCGCGCCGCGAGGGGCTGATCCGCCCCGACTTCATCAAAAGCCTTGTGCATAAATTGAAACTCGAACAGGGCAAGCAGACCGCCGGGATCCGCCTCAAACTGGCACGCGCCGGGTACCGGTCGCGCGATGCGGTCATGAATTATCTGCTGCTGCGGCTTTTGATGCCGTTCGGCACCGGCTTTGTCGCCTTCTTCCTGATTTTCGTGCTCGAAGCCTTCCATATGAAGGACATCATGAAGTTTCTGGCCGTGATCGTCGCGATCGTCTTCGGCATCGCCCTGCCAGATATTTTCGTCAAGAACCAGAGCCAGAAGCGCGAGACCATTCTGCGCAAAGGGATGCCGGATGCGCTCGACCTTATGGTCATTTGCGCCGAAGCAGGGTTGAGCCTCGATTCTTCGCTCGACCGCGTGAGCCGCGAAATCGGCCCGTCCTGCGCCGAGCTGGCCGAGGAAATCGGGCTGACCGGGGTCGAACTTGGCTTCCTGCCCGACCGGAGCCGCGCGCTGCAGAATCTGGCCGACCGCGTGCCGTTGCCGGGCGTTATCGCTCTCGTCAACACGCTCATTCAGACCGAGAAATACGGCACGCCTCTGGCGCAGGCCTTGCGCGTGCTGTCGAGCGAAATGCGCGAGGAACGCATGATGGCGGCCGAAGCCAAGGCCGCGAAACTGCCCGCGACGCTGACCGTGCCGATGATTTTGTTCATCCTGCCGCCGCTGTTCGTCGTGTTGCTGGGCCCCGCGATGTTGAAGGTTTTCGGGTTGCAGCACTGACGCAAAAAACCCGCGCCGGGTTGTCCGGCGCGGGCTCGTTTGTATCTCCTTGTTTACTACTTGAAACGCGCGGCGGTTTCGGCGACGCGCTTGCCGAGATGTTCGGCGGTTTTCAGGTCGCTGGCGATCGGGCCTTTGTCCGGGCCTTCGTCGGCGTTCGACTGCGCCATCGCGCCGAGTGAGCTGCCCAGACGGTTCAAGTCTTCGACCGAGCCCTTGCTGTTGTTGTTACCGGGAAGAAGGTCGACCCCGACCCAGATCATGCCGTGCTGCGCCGCGAAGATGGCCATCGAAACGAGCGTGTTGAGCTTGTCGCCGCTTTGGCTTGCGGAGTTCGTGAAACCGCCCGCGATCTTGTTCGCCCATTTGCGCTCCATCCAGCGTTTGGAGCTTTCGTCCATGAATTTCTTGAACGGCGCGGAGGCGCTGCCCATATAGGTCGGCGCGCCGAAGATGACCGCGTCGGCGGCGTCGATCGCGTCCCATGCGATGTCTTCCGCGACGGGAATCATCGTGACTTCGGCGCCGGAAACGCTTTGCGCGCCGCGCGCGACGGCTTTGGCCTGTTCGGCGGTGTGGCCGTATCCGCTGTGGTAAACGACGGCGATTTTCATGATCTACCTCTTCAGTTAGTTGTAATCGGGAACATGGTTCTATATAATAACCATGAAGACGCTTGCCAAGAAGGCAGATAAAGATTTTATAGGCACACAAAGGTAACCGCATGAAACCATCCAGATGCACGAATAAAAAAGCCGATGCGCCTTGCCCGTTGCGCGAGCTTCTGACGCGGCTTGGCGACAAGTGGAGCATCCTGGTTATTCATGCGCTGGCGCGCGCGCCCAAAAACCGCGCCCGTTTTTCGGAACTGAAGCGCGAGATCGCCGGGATTTCGCAGCGCATGCTGACGGCGACTTTGCGCAATCTGGAGCGCGACGGCATTTTAACGCGCACCGTCTTTCCCGTCGTGCCGCCGCGCGTCGATTACGCGCTGACGCCGCTGGGCAGGGATTTGCTGAAGCCGGTGCAGGCGCTGGTCGGGTGGGTCGAAGGCAATTGGGAAAAAAT
>JAGWKW010000247.1 GCA_028865155.1 Alphaproteobacteria bacterium | reverse complement strand
GAACCGGTCAGGTAATCCTTGGCCGCGGCGATCTCCTTTATGGTCGCGCCGCCGTCGTAGAAACGCTCCATCGTCGCGCGGATCGTTTCGAGCGCCGCGCCCGCTTTCGGGTTATCCACGGCGGCCTGCCCCACGATCATGCCGTTATGGTCGGACGGCGCCAGCGCGGTCGCGATGCCATAGGTCAGGCCGCGTTCGACGCGCACCTCATGCATCAGGCGCGACGAAAAACCGCCGCCGCCGAGAATGTAATTGGCGATTTCCGCCGCGTACCAGTCGGGGTTGTCGCGCTTCGGGCCCGGCATCGCGAACAGGAATTCGGTCTGCGTACCCGCGCGCCTGACCAGTTCGGGCGGCAGTCCGCCCGGCACGTCGATGTCAGGGATCGGCCTTAGCTGGGCATGGCCGGGCAAGCCGCCGAAAACCTTGTCGAGCGCGGACGCCAAAGCGGTTGGCGTGATGTCGCCCGCGACCGTGACGATCAGATTGTCGCGCGCCAGATGCTGATGCGCGAAAGCGCGGATATCGGGCAGCGTGATCGCGGCCAGGGTTTGGGTCGAACCGAGATGCCGCTCGCCATAGGGATGGTCTGCGAAAATTTCCGAAAACAGCGCATAGCGCGCCTGCCAGCCGGGATCGCCGATTTCCTGACGGATTCCGGCAAGCTGGCGCGCGCGCAGCCGTTCGATATCTTTTTTGGCGAAATGCGGATCGGTCAAAGCCAGATGCAAAAGCGAAAACGCCTTCGCCTTGTCCGCACTCAGGCATTTCAGCCCGCCATCGACCATGTCGCGTCCCGCCTCGAAGCCGAGGCTGATCGAATGGTTGGCGAGTTCATGCTGGAACTGCGCGGCATCGTACGGCCCCGCGCCTTCGGCCAGCGCATCCATGGTCAGGCTGGCCAGCCCCTGCTTGGCGACGGGGTCCTGCTCGCTGCCGCCGCGCCATGCGAAACGCATCGAGAGGACGGGCAGCTTGTGATCTTCGACCAGCCACGCCGTGACGCCGGACTTCGGCGCGGTGACTTCCTCGACATCGACGGCATAGGCAGGCGCAGAGGCAAGCACGCAAAACAGGCCGACAAGGCAGGCTACCTTCTTCATCATCTTATCCCCACGCCGCGGCTGATAAGGGCATGCGCGGCTTCGCGCGCCGCTTCCGAGGCATGCGGATCGGGCAAAAGCGCGCCCATGGTCTCGCGCGGCGTCGCGGCCAGCGCGCGCAAGGCCGCGTTGACCTGCTTTTGCGTGACGGCGTCAATACGGTCGGGCCAGGCCTCGACATCGGCGACCTTATGCCCCGTGGTCAGCGCCATGCCGAAATCGTAGCCCGGCATCATCAGCCCGTCGCGCGCGAAAATCGCCGAACGTTGCAGCCGTTTCTTGGCGTCCGCCACCGTGGCGGGGTCAAGCCCCGCAGCAGCGATCCCACGCAGCGCCGCGCGCAGCGCATGCTCGAACTTGCGCGCCGGAACGCCGGGACGCGGCAAGACGGCAATCGTAAAAGCGGTGGCGCCGCGCGCATCGGGGTCGTAATCCGTTTCTATGGCGCTGGCCAGGCCTTCTTTCGTCACCAGCCTGTCGTACAGAACGCCGACTTCGCCGTCGGCCAAAGCCTCGGCCAGAACTTCATAGGCGTAAGCTTCGTTTTTCTTCTGCGTGGCATAGGATGGCACGGCGAATTCCCAGACGATCTGCGGCTGCGCCACGCCCGCATCGACCATCGTGAAATTATGCTTTTTCGGCAAGGGCGGCGGCCCGAAAACATGGCGGCGGGCGACGGCGTGCCGCGGCACGCGCCCGTAAGTCGCGGCGGCAAGGCGCATGACATCTTCGGCTTTCACGTCGCCCGATATGATGACCACGGCGTTATTGGGCGCATAATGGCTTTTATAGAAACGGCGCGCATCGGCGGGGGTCAGCTTCTCGATCTCGCGCTTCCAGCCGATGACCGGACGGCCATAGGCGTAACCCGGCATGAAGAAATGGTCGAGCTTCTCCTCGAACCTGCCTTCCGGGCTGTTGTCGGTGCGCTGCTGCCGCTCGTCGAGGACGACGCGCAGTTCCGGCTTCGCCGTCTTTGCCGTGATCTTCAAATTCTGCATGCGGTCGGCTTCCATCTGCATGATCATCGGCAGGCGGTCGGCGGCGACTTCTACGTAATAGGCCGTGTAATCGTACGAGGTGAAGGCATTGTCTTCGCCGCCCTGCGCCGCGATGATCTT
>JAGWKW010000246.1 GCA_028865155.1 Alphaproteobacteria bacterium | reverse complement strand
TGTATAGTCATGTCGAAAGAGGAATATGCTGCCTATATAAAAGCGACGCGGCCGAGGGAACCGCGCATCGATGATGGTATGCCTTGCGACGTCACGCCTTGATCTGGAATATTTCGATATGAACTCCCTCGGCTTCGATAAACCGCCTGCCGAAACGCGCGTCGTCGTCGCCATGTCGGGCGGCGTCGACAGCAGCGTGACGGCCAGCCTGCTGAAAGAGCAGGGCTACGACGTCGTCGGCGTCACGTTGCAGCTTTACGACCACGGAATCGCGATAGACCGCAAAGGCGCGTGCTGCGCGGGGCAGGATATTTACGACGCGCGGCAGGTGGCGGAAAAAATCAACATCCCGCATTACGTCCTCGATTTTGAGAGCAAATTCTCGCAAAGTGTGATGGACGATTTCGCCGACAGCTATATGCGCGGCGAAACGCCGATCCCGTGCGTGCGCTGCAATCAGCGCGTCAAATTCCGCGATATGCTCGATATGGCGCGCGATTTGGGCGCGGAAGCGTTGGCGACCGGCCATTATGTCCGCCGCGTGATGGGCAAAGACGGCGCGGAACTTCACCGCGCGACGGATGCGGCCAAAGACCAAAGCTATTTCCTGTTCACGACGACACGCGAACAGCTCGACTTTCTCCGTTTTCCGCTCGGCGGCATGAACAGTAAGGTCGAAACCCGCGCGCTGGCCGAAAAATACGGGCTGGCCGTGGCCGACAAGCCCGACAGCCAGGATATTTGTTTTGTCCCGAACGGCGATTACGCCAGCATCGTCGCGAAACTACGCCCCGGCGGCATCGAACCCGGCGACATCGTGGACGAACAGAGCAATGTGCTGGGCCGCCACGAAGGTATCATTCATTTCACGGTCGGGCAGCGGCGCGGGCTCGACCTCGTGCGCAGCGGCGAGAATAACGACCCGCTTTATGTGCTGCGCCTCGACGCCGAAAAAAAACAGGTCGTCGTCGGCCCGCGTGAAAAACTTGCGCAGCAGGATGTGGCCTTGCGTGACCTCAACTGGCTCGGCGACGCAGTGCCGGAAAGCGGCATCGCCGTGACCGTCAAACTCCGCTCGGCCCAGCCGCCCGTTCCGGCGACCTTCCGCATGCAGGAAAACAATCGCGGTGTTTTAACGCTGCATGAAGCTGCTTTCGGCGTCGCGCCGGGGCAGGCGGGCGTCATCTACGACGGCGACCGCGTCCTCGGTGGCGGATGGATCGCAACCGTTCCTTAATCGCCGGAAATCCACGCTTGCGCCTGCGCCGCTTCGGTTGAGGAAAATACCCGTATCGGAAACAGGAAACGGAACGCGTTCATCGTCCATTTGATCCATTCGACATCGGTTACGACGGCGGCGCGATCCCAGCGCGTCAGGTATTCGAAGCCGAGCTTGCAGTCTTCCCACATCGCGCCGGCATCGAAAGCGACGAAATCCTTGCCGAGTTCGTAATAGACGCGGATTTTCTTTTCCTGCGCCAGCAGCTTGTCCGCCGCAGGGATCAGAACCTCGTTATAATCTTTCTGGGTGACCGTACCGCTCGCCTTGACGGCAAGAATGTTGGACGGAAAACCTTCGAGAAGCGTAAGCATGATCGTCCTCCCTGGTTCGAGAAGTTACGTCAACAATACCCATTGGCCTGAAACCACGTAATCGCATCCGCAATCGCATCGCGCGCGGGCCGCGCTTTGTAGCCCAGTTCCCTTTCCGCCTTCGCGGTCGAGAAGTACATTTTCTTCTTTGCCATGCGCAGCGCGTCTATGGTGACCATCGGCTCCCATCCGGTCAGCCGCGCCGCGAATTCCATCGCCACCGCGACCGGGTAAATCGCCTCGCGCGGCAGACGGATGCGCGGGGCGGGGCGGCCGACGATTTCCGCGATAATCGCCAGAATATCGCTGAGCGCGAGATTTTCGCCGCCAAGTATATAGCGTTCACCCACCTTGCCGCGTTCGAACGCCAGCCAATGGCCCATCGCCACATCTTCGACATGTGCGATGTTGAGGCCGGTATCGACATAGGCGGGCATCCGCCCCTTGACGGCATCGACGATAATCCGGCCCGTCGGCGTCGGCTTGATGTCGCGCGGGCCTATCGGCGTCGACGGGTTCACGATCACGGCGGGCAGCCCGTGATGCCTGACCAGCCGCCGCACTTCAGCCTCGGCCATGAATTTCGATTGTTTGTAAACGCCGACCATATCTTCGAACGTCACCGGCGTATCTT
>JAGWKW010000030.1 GCA_028865155.1 Alphaproteobacteria bacterium | reverse complement strand
AAACGCATTACCCGAAACAGCGTCACCATACCTTATGTGTCATCGGCGGCTACTGGCGCGCTTTGGGGGAGGCAGTATGCAGCCAGGCCTTGCCCGCCGTCCTTCGAAACGGAAGCATCCGTCACACCCTGATTTCCGCCACACATCGCAAGGAGTCTTTTTACAAAGCGAAAGGCGGCCGTATTTCCGAGCGCGCCAAATCCATGCCAATGGCAGCGGCCATGCTGCGCCGCGTCGGGGCGCATTTCGATGCGCAGAAAATCGTTTTCCTCGAAACGACCGTCCGCGACGCGATGGCGCAGACGATGTGCGACAGGGATTGCGGCAAACCTATTCCGCCCGGCCTAGAACGACTTTTTTCCCCTTCAGCCGCATCGCAAGCTCGCCCCGCTTAAGGGCAAGGGCGAGATTGCCGAACAGGTCGCGCCGCCAGCCCTGCAGAGCGGGTACGGCGGCTTCGTCGCTGGCCGCGATATCTTCGAGATCGTCGGTCGAAGCAATCAGCTTCGTGGCGACGCCGTGCTCTTCGCTGACCTGTTTGAGCAGAACCTTGAGCAGATCGACCGCAGGGCCGATGCCCGGCGGCGGGCGGCGGCGGTCTTCGCTGCGTGGACACTCTTCGAGCGGCACGGCGAGCGCGCACGCCACCGCTTTAAGAAGCTCCGCCCCTTGCCTGCCCTCGGCAAAGCCTTGGCTGAGTCCGCGAATCCGCGCCAGATCATGCGCGCTTTGCGGCGGGTGGTGGATGATTTCGAGCAACGCCTCGTCGCGCAATATGCGGCTGCGCGGCACATCGATCCGTTGCGCCTCGCCCTCGCGCCAGGCGGCGACTTCCTGCGCCAGCGCACATTGGCGCGGCTTGCCGCCGCGCAGTTTGAGTCGCTTCCATGCTAAGCGTGGATCGGCGGCATAAGTGTCGGGGCTGGTCAGCATGGCCATTTCTTCGCCCACCCATTCGCCGCGTCCGGTTTTGTCGAGCGAATTTTTCAGCTTGCGGTAAACGTCGCGCAGATGAGTGACATCGCCGAGTGCGTAAGCCAACTGCTTGTCCGACAGGGGCCGCCGCGCCCAATCGGTAAAGCGGCTCGATTTGTCGATTGTCGCGCCTGCCAGCGATGAGGCAAGCGTTTCATAGCTCGCAGACTCGCCATAGCCGCAGACCATCGCCGCGACCTGCGTGTCGAACATCGGCGACGGCACGCAACCGGTCAGGTTGTGAAAAATCTCGACATCCTGCCGCGCGGCATGGAAGACCTTCAGGACAGCCGGGTCGCTCATGAGCCGGAACAGGGGCGACAGGTCGATGCCTTCGGCCAAGGGGTCGATTGCAACGGCTTCGTCTGCACCGCCGACCTGAACAAGGCACAATTTGGGCCAGTAGGTGCGTTCGCGCATGAACTCGGTATCGACGGTGACGAAATTCGCGCCCTTCTGGCGGGCGCAAAAAGCGGCGAGGTCTTCGCTGGTCGAAATAAGGGTCATGGCGGCTTCTGTCGGTTACAATCTTTTACCTTTAGCAGCTATCGGCGTCTTGCCACAACCCCGCCCTTGCCATATACAGAACGGACATATTTCGCATTCAAGGATAAGCCCATGAACCAGCCGTCCTCGCCGAGCAACACCATCGATAACGCCCTGCCGATGTTCTATGCGGCGCCGCGGCCGCTCGACCGCGCACGCGACGGCAATATGAAGCTGAGCCGCCCGACCAGCTTTGCCTTCGCAGGCAAAACGAATGCCGTTCCCCTGCTCGTCGACGAATTTCCAATGGCGGCCGCTTATTACCCCATTGTTTTCGCCGATGGGCCGTTGCCGGTTCCGGCTGCGGTTGTCGGGCTGAAGAACGACCAGAACCTGTTTGTCGGCGACGACGGCCAATGGGTCAACGGCGCGTATCTGCCCGCCTATATCCGGCGTTACCCGTTCATTCTGATGGACGACCCCGACAACAAGCAGTTCGTTCTGTGCATCGACGACGCCAGCGGCATGATGAGCGAGAATGGCGAATTTCCCCTGTTCGAAGGCGAGGAGCCAAGCGCCTTCACGAAAAGCGCGATGGAATTCTGCGCCGCGCTGCGCCAGCAGGGCGACAGCACCGACGAATTCGTCAAGGCGCTGAAGGAATACGATCTTCTAATGCCGAACAACGCCGAAATCGACGCCCGCGACGGTACGCGCATCCAGTTGAGTGGTTTTTTGATCATCGACCCCAAGAAATTCGACGCGCTGCCCGATAGCGTCGTTTTACAGTGGCGCAAGAAAGGCTGGCTCGGCCTTGTCTATGCGCAGCTGCTTTCCTCGCACCGCTGGCAGAATCTTGTCGAACTGATGCCGGCGGCATAGGGATGAAACGCCTTCTGGCTTTCGCGGCGGCGTTTTTTCTTCTGGCCCTGCCTGCCGCCGCGCAAGAAGCGCATCAGGGCATCGCCTTGCATGGCGAGCCGAAATATAAGCCCGGCTTCACCCATTTCGATTACGTTAACCCGAACGCTCCCAAGGGTGGCACGCTGCATCTGGCGTCCATCGGCACTTACGACACGCTGAACCCGTTTACGCTCAAAGGCGTGGCAGCGGACGGCGCGGGCATGGTGTTCGAAACGCTGATGGCAAGCTCGCTCGACGAGCCATTCAGCGAATATGGGTGGATTGCGCAAAGCGTTACCGTCGCGCCCGACCGCAGCTGGGTCGAATACAAACTGCGCCCGCAAGCGCGGTTTCAGGACGGCGCGAAGATCACGCCGGAAGACGTGATTTTTTCTTTCCAGATTTTACGCGACAAGGGCCACCCTTTCTATCGCAGCTATTACAAGGATGTGTTGAAGGTCGAACAGACCGGGCCGGATACTGTCAAATTCGTTTTCCGCAACGGGCATAACACCGAATTGCCGATGATCATGGGGCAGATGCCGGTGTTCGAGAAAAAGTCGTGGCAGGGCCGCGACTTTGCCGCGACGACACTGAAGCCCATTATTGGCAGCGGGCCGTACAAGATCGAAAGCATGGTTCCGGGCCGCAGCATCACCTATGTCCGCGTCAAGAATTGGTGGGCACGCAATTTGCCGGTCAACAAAGGCCGGTACAATTTCGACCGCATCACTTACGACTATTACCGCGATGCGACCGTGTCGCTAGAGGCGTTTCTGGCCGGGCGTTACGATTTCCGGCTTGAGAATATCGCCAAGGACTGGGCCTTGGCCTATGACACGCCCGCCGTCAAAGAAGGGCTGATCAAACGGCAGGAAATCCCGAACCGGCTTCCGGCGGGCATGCAGGCTTTCGTTTTCAATATCCGCAGGCCGATTTTCCGGAACCGGCTTGTCCGCGAAGCGTTGAATTACGCGTTCGATTTCGAATGGTCGGACAAAATGTTCGCCTATAACGCCTATCGGCGCACCACGAGCTATTTCGAAAATTCGGAACTAGCGGCTAAGGGATTGCCCTCGCCTGCCGAACTGAAGCTGCTCGATCCGTATCGTAAAGAACTGCCGCCCGAACTGTTCACCAAACCCTTCACGCTGCCCAAAAGCAACGGCAGCGGCGAAGACCGTGCCAATTTGGAAAAGGCTGCTGCACTTTTGAAACAGGCGGGGTGGGTGCTTAAAAACGGCACGCTGGTCGATGCGCAAGGCAAGCCCTTCACATTTCAGATCGTCGATGACGAGCCGATGTTCAATCGCTGGGTGCAGCCTTTTCTGCGTAACCTCGAACGGTTGGGCATCCATGCGACGTTCCGCATCGTCGATACCGCGCAGTTTCAGAACCTGATGGACGATTTCGATTTCGACATGACGATTGCGGTGTTTCCGGCTTCGCTGTCACCGGGCAACGAGGAATTCGATTTCTGGGCGTCGAACCGCGCAAACCAGAAAGGCAGCCACAACCTGATCGGCGTGCATGACCCGGTCGTGGACGCTTTGCTGAAAAAGCTGGTGCAGGCCAAGAGCCGCGAAGATCTGGTGACCGCGTGCCGCGCGCTGGATCGCGTGTTGTCGTGGCAATATTACGTTATCCCGCACTGGTATATCGGGTCGTATCGCATCGCCTATTGGGATAAATTCGGCCAGCCGAAAATCGCGCCGCCTTATGGGCTGGCCGTCACCGATACATGGTGGGGCGATCCGAAAAAGACCGTTAAAATCGATAAGGCACAAAACCGCGACTAGACACCGTGGTCAGGCTGCCATTTCCACGAAATCTTCGAGCAGTTTCTTGACCCGTGCCGGGCGGGCTTCGGCATCTTCCCATGCGCGGGCGATGACAAGCTTTTGATCTGGGCGAACGATGACCGTGCCCGCCTGTGCCGCGATCCATGCCAGCAACCGGTCGGGCCGCGCGAATTTGTCCTTGTGGAACGCAATGACCGCGCCCTTCGCCGCCGCGTCGATTTTCGCCACCCCTGCCCTGCGGCACAGGATTTTGATCGCAACCGTTTGCAAAAGATTTTCGACTTCGGGCGGCAGGGGGCCGAAACGGTCGATCATTTCCGCCGCCGCGTTTTCGATTTCCGCCGCATCCATCATGTCCGACAGGCGGCGATAGAGGCCGAGCCGTACATTCAGATCGGCGACATAGGTTTCGGGGATCAGCACCGACAGGCCGAGATTGATTTGCGGCGTCCATCTGTCTTCGCCCATTTCCGCGCCGCCCACACGCGCCGCCGCTACCGCATCTTCGAGCATTTGCTGGTAAAGCTCGACCCCGACTTCGCGGACATGGCCGGATTGTTCTTCGCCCAACAAATTGCCGGAACCGCGAATATCCATGTCGTGGCTCGCAAGCTGGAAGCCCGCACCGAGCTGCTCCAACGTCTGAATGACCTCAAGCCTTTGTTGCGCGGTTTGCGACAATGGCGCATCGGGCGCATAGGTCAGATAGGCATAGCCGCGCAGCTTGCCGCGCCCGACCCGCCCCCGAAGCTGATACAGCCCGGCAAGGCCGAAACGGTCGGCGCGGTGCAGGATGATCGTGTTCGCGTTCGGAATGTCGAGGCCGGATTCGACGATATTGGTCGCAAGCAGGATGTCGAACTGCCGCGCGTCGAAAGCGGTCATGATGTCGTCAAGTTGCGTCGGCGTCATGCGCCCGTGCGCGAGCGTGATTTTGACTTCGGGGACAAGCTCGCGCAACGCGCCTGCGGCCTTGTCGAGGTCTTCGATATGCGGGCAGACGTAAAAACACTGCCCGCCGCGATAATGTTCGCGCATGATCGCTTCGCGGATCACAAGCGGATCGTAAGGCAGGACGAAAGTCCGCACCGCAAGCCGGTCGAGCGGCGGCGTCGCGATCAGGCTTAGTTCACGCACGCCTGCCAATGCCAGTTGCAGCGTGCGCGGGATCGGCGTCGCGGTCAGCGTCAGCACATGAACTTCGGCGCGAAGCTCTTTCAGCCGTTCCTTCTGCTTGACGCCGAAATGCTGCTCCTCGTCGATAATCAGGAGGCCGAGATTTTTGAACGCGACCTCCTTGCCGAGCAGCGCATGCGTGCCGATGACGATGTCGACGCGGCCTTCGCGTGCATCTTCCTTTGTGCGGTCGGCTTCGGCCTTCGACACCATGCGCGACAAGTGCGCGATGCGAACGGGAAAGCCGCGAAAACGCGCGGTGAAGTTGTTGAAATGCTGGCGCGCGAGCAAGGTCGTCGGCACGACCACGGCGACCTGCAACCCCGCCTGCACGGCGGCGAAGGCGGCGCGCAACGCAACCTCGGTCTTGCCGAAGCCGACATCGCCGCAGACGAGCCTGTCCATCGGGCTGCCGCTTGCCAGATCGGCCAGAACTTCGCCGATGGCGCGTTCCTGATCTTCGGTTTCGACATAGGGAAAGCGCGCCGCGAATTCCTGATAGGTTCCTTCGGGCACGTCGATAATCTCGCCCTGTTTGATCTCGCGCGCCGCCGCGATTTTCATGAGCGCGTCGGCCATGTCCTTGAGCCGTTTCTTGACGCGGGATTTGCGTTGCTGCCAGCCCAGCCCGCCGAGCTTGTCGAGCGACGCGCCGGATTCCTCGCCGCCATAGCGGGTCAGCAGGTCGAGGTTTTCGACCGGAACGAACAGCTTGTCGCCGCCGTCATAGATCAGCTTCACGCAATCATGCGCGGTGCCGAGGACGGTGACGGTTTCCAGCCCGTCGTAACGGCCGATGCCATGTTCGGCATGGACGACGAAATCGCCGGGGTTCAGGCTGCCCAGCTCGATCTGGAACTGTTTTGCGGCGCGGCGTTTTTTCGGCGCGCGCACCAGACGGTCGCCGAGGATGTCCTGTTCGGTGATGACGGCGAGGTCGGGCGATACAAATCCGTGTTCGAGACCGAGGATGACAAGCCCAACCAGCTTGGTATCGAGCTTGCGCAGCGCGTCGTAACTTTCGACGCCGGATTGCGCCGAAACGCCATGTGTGCGGAGCAGCCCGGCCATGCGCTCGGCCGAACCTTGCGAATAACAGGCGATGGCGGCGCGTTTGTTCTGTTTTTGAAAAATTTCGATGTGTTTGCGGACTTCGTCGTAAAGCGCGTCCTGTTTCTGTAACGCTCTTGCATCGGCAAAGTCACGCCCGCGCGCGCCGTGGCAGTCGATATCCGTGCCGGTTTCGACGGCGGCAAAAGGTGACAAAGTCGCGACCGCCCTGCCCGCAAGCGTTTCGTCCCAAACCGCCTGCGACAGATACAGGCTTTCGACCGGCGCAGGCTTGTAGGGCACGCTGCCGTCGCGCTTTTTCGCACGTTTGGCGGCCTGATAAAGTGCGAGGCGCGCGCCGTAAAAATCTTCGACCTGCTGCAAACGGGATTTGACCGCCTCGCCGGACTGATGATCGAACGTCACCGGCGCGTCGGGCAGATAATCGAACAGGCTGTAAAGGCGCGGATAGAACAGGCCGAGCCAATGCTCGACGCCCGGAAATTTCCGCCCTTCGGTAACGGCTTCGTATAGGGCGTCGCTGTCGGTTACCGCGCCGAACAAAGCGCGGTATTGGGAGCGAAAATGCGCGACGGAGGCTTCGTTCATCACCGCCTCCGCTATGGGGCCGAGATGGAAACGGTCGATTTTCCCGGTCGTGGTTTGCGTGAGCGGATCGAAAACGCGGATGCTGTCGATCTCATCGCCGAAAAAATCCAGCCGCAGCGGCGCATCATAACCAGGCGGGAACAGATCGACGATGCCGCCGCGAAGGGCGAACTCCCCGGCCTCGCGCACCGTCCCGGCATTGACATAGCCGTTTTGCGCCAGAAAGCGGCGCAGCCTGTCGGAGGGCAGCGTGTCGCCCGTGGCGGCGTCGAGGCTGACCTGTTCCAGCACGTCCGGCGGTAGGATTTTCTGCACCGCCGCGTTGGTCGTGGTCAGGACAATACAGGGTTTGGCGAAAGCGCCGCGTAACCGGCTCAGGCCCGTAATGCGCTGGGCGGTTATATCGACATGGGGGGAAACCCGGTCATAGGGCAAACAGTCCCAGGCCGGAAAGTTAACGACCTCGCAGTGAGGGGCGAAGAAACCCAGTGCGTCGGCCAGCAAAGCCGCCCGCGCATCGTCGAGCGCGGCATGGATCAGGGGTTGCCCGGACACGCTATGCGCGCGCGCGGCAAGGTCGGCCAGCACGCGCGCGTCATGGCCTTCGGGCACACCCGCCAGAATTGTTTTGGCTTTTTCCTTTATATCCCAGCCGGTTGCAAACATATCCTAACCTGAGATTTTACTGTAACTGTGGGCGCAGAACAGTTGCATAACCGCGCCGTCCTGTTCGGGCGGCACGGCTGCCGTGCCCGTGGCCCAGCTATACAGGTCGGGGTCGTTGATGGTCAGGAGTTCCTCATACTGGTCGAGCTGGGCAGGCGTAAAGCCGGGCACATGCGCGTCGGCAAAGCTGCCGAGCAGCAGATCCATTTCCCGCGTGCCGCGATGCCAGCTCCGGAACCGCAGGCGTTTGCGCCTTTCTTCGTCGCTCATAGCCAATAACTCCACAAATCCGGCCAAAGCTTTATAATAAATCTCAGGGCGTGTCCTCAATTAAGCAAGCTTGCGGCGAAAATTGGGGTTTTCCGCATTTTTTCGCGCAGCGTATTTAACATACGTGAGCAGAAAAAATGCGGAAAAGCGCAATTTGCAGCCCAAGATCGCTTAATTGAGGACATGCCCGATGCGTCCGCAAATTCTTTACCCGCTTTTCGCCCCCATAACCTCGCTGAAAGGCGTGGGCGCGCGGATGGGCGCGCTTTACAAGAAGTTATGCGGCGATTATGTGGCCGATTTGCTGTGGCATTTGCCATCGGGGGTTATCGACCGCGCCTATGCCCCCGCCCTGCGCCATGCCGAAAGCGGCAAGATCGCGACGCTAACACTGGCCATCCTTGAACATCAGAAGCCCGCGCGGCGGCACTTGCCCTATCACATCATCGCCGACGACGGCAGCGCGCATATCGCTTTGACCTTTTTCAATGTCAAAGGCGATTATCTCGAAAAAATCTATCCCGTCGGCGGCAAGGTCGTCGTTAGCGGGCTAATCGAACGCTACCGTAACGGCTGGGTCATGAACCACCCGGATTACGCAGTTGCAGTCGGACGGGCGGGCGAGATTCCGAAATACGAACCCGTTTATCCCCTCACGGCCGGGATCAGCGGCAAGATGCTGCGCAAACTGGTCGAACAGGCTTTGGCCCGCGCGCCGGAACTGCCGGAATGGGTCGACCCGCATTTGCTCAAACGCGAAACTTGGCCCGCGTGGAAAGAGGCGCTGCTGACCGCGCATCGTCCAGCGCCTGCGAATGAAGCGGCCCCCCTGCCCGCGCGGCGGCGGCTGGCTTATGACGAATTGCTGGCCGATCAGGTATCGCTGTCGATCATTCGCGCGCATTACAAGGACATCAAGGGCCGCAGCTTTGCCGGAACCGGCGCGCTGACGCGGAAACTCGAAGCGTCGCTGCCCTTCACGCTGACGGGCGGGCAAAGGCAGGCGATTGCCGAAATTGCGGCGGATATGAAAACCGGGAAAAGGATGCTGCGTCTTTTGCAGGGCGATGTCGGCGCAGGTAAAACCATCGTCGCGCTGACGGCCATGCTGCAGGTGGTCGAATCCGGCGCACAGGCCGCGATGATGGCACCGACGGAAATCCTCGCGCGGCAGCATCATGTGAAACTGTCGAAACTTCTTGCACCGGTCGGCGTCGAAATCGGCCTTCTGGTCGGTCGCGGGCGCGGCAGGCAAAGGCAGGAAGTTCTGGACAGGCTTGCAAACGGGGATTTGAAGCTTGTCGTCGGCACGCATGCGCTGTTCCAGCAGGATATCGCGTTTCGCGATCTGGGCCTTGCCGTCATCGACGAGCAGCATCGTTTCGGCGTCAATCAGCGTTTGCTGCTTTCGGACAAAGGACGCGGCGTCGACATTCTGACCATGACCGCGACGCCGATCCCGCGCACGCTGACGCTGACCGCATACGGCGATATGGATGTGTCGCGGCTGCTCGACAAACCGGCGGGGCGGCAGAAAATCGATACGAGCCTGATCGACATGGCGCGGCTCGACGAAGTCATCGCAGGCATCAAGCGGCAGATTGCAAAAGGCGCACAGGTCTATTGGGTTTGCCCGTTGGTCGAGGAGTCCGAAACGCTCGACCTTGCGGCAGCGACCGAACGCGTGGGGCTGTTGCGCAAGTTCCTTGGAGGCGACACAGTCGGGCTTGTCCACGGACGCATGAAGGGCGCGGAGAAAGACCGCACGATGGAAGATTTCGCCGCCGGGAAAATCAAGGCGCTGGTCGCGACCACGGTGATCGAGGTCGGCGTCGACGTGCCGAACGCAACGGTCATGGTCGTCGAACATGCCGAGCGTTTCGGGCTGGCGCAACTTCATCAGTTACGCGGACGCGTCGGGCGCGGCGCAGCGAAATCGCATTGCCTGCTGCTGCATCAATCGCCGGTCGGCGAAACGGCGAAGGCGCGGCTTAAAATGCTGCGCGACACCGAAGACGGATTCAAAATCGCCGAGGAAGATTTGCGCCTGCGCGGCGCGGGCGAGCTGCTTGGCACGCGGCAAAGCGGGATGCGCGAATTCCGGCTTGCCGATCTGTCGCGCGACGGCGCCCTGATCGACATCGCGCATGACGATGCAGCGATGATTCTGGCCAAAGACCCGGAGCTGACAAGCGAACGCGGCAAGGCGGTGCGAACGCTGCTTTACCTGTTCAACCGCGACGCGGCGGTGCCGCTTTTACGGGCGGGGTAAATGCCTTTTATTTCAGGGCGTTATTATCGTTGTTTTGGCATAGGCGGCTTGCTATAAGTTTTTGTGCCCGTTCGCTTGGAGCGGGCGTTTTCAGGCAGGAGTGAGATGAATTTTCGCATGAGCCGCCGCCGCCGCGTCTATGAAGGTAAGGCCAAGGTGCTGTTCGAAGGGCCGGAACCGGGTACGCTCGTCCAGTACTTCAAGGACGACGCCACCGCCGGAAACGGCGCAAAAAAAGGCACGATCACTGGTAAAGGCGTGCTGAACAACCGCATTTCCGAATATTTGATGACAAAACTCGGCGAAATCGGCGTACCGACGCATTTCATGCGCCGCCTGAATATGCGGGAGCAATTGATCCGCAAGGTCGAGATCATCCCGATTGAAGTCGTCGTGCGCAACGTCGTCGCGGGATCGCTGGCCAAGCGTTTGGGCATTCCCGAAGGCACGATCCTGCCGCGTTCGATCGTCGAGTTTTATTACAAGAACGACGAGCTTGGCGATCCGATGGTGTCGGACGAGCATATCACCGCTTTCGGCTGGGCCTCGCCTCACGAAATCGACGAGATCATGTCGCTGTCGCTGCGCGTGAATG
>JAGWKW010000245.1 GCA_028865155.1 Alphaproteobacteria bacterium | reverse complement strand
TTGTTTTGCGCCTTTGCAGGATCTGCCCTACGCCGAGCGCGCGCTCGCCTTCATCGAACCTTATGAAAATTGGGCGTTGCTGTTCATACGAAACGACGATTCCCTTCTGGCGTTTTCAACCCAAAATCAGGAACGATCCCGCCGGTATGGAGGATGGAATTACAGCCTCAATTCCCTTGAATCCGGGCTGGAACGAAGCGAAACCACGGAACAGGCCATAAGTCGGCTGGACGATACATCGCTTTTGCCTCTGGAATCGGCGGCGTCTGTATACGTCATATCGGCGATTGGAGCCATTGTGGCTGAAATCCCGTCGATGGCCGCGTCGAGCCGCTTTTCGCGCGGTACTCACGGAACCTGCAAGGAAGAACTCGAACCTCGCATCGCCGCTTATTTGAAAGAACTTCTCAGCGAGCATCTCGGCATCGATATGGGGCTGCAAATCCATTCTGCAAAAGACCATGTCGCAGCCGGAAGAGATATAACCTCGCCGGGGAACACCACGTATATTGCTTTGAAACCGATCAAGGGAAAATCCATTTATTCCCGCGGTCAGTTTCATATGAGCATATAAGCATAAGAACGGTCAGCTTATAGCATATGCGCCCCTTGCGCCTATGTGGGGTTTGTGGACAAATACCGTTGCATGAAAGCCTTCCACCCTCTTCGCATCGCCTTTATGGGCACGCCGGATTTTGCCGTCGCGGCGCTGAACGCTTTGCATGACGCGGGGCATGACATCGCCGCCGTCTATTGCCAGCCGCCGAAGCCCGCCGGGCGCGGACATCATGTTCAGAAGACGCCCGTGCATCGGTGCGCCGAGGAACTGGGGCTCGAGGTGCGGACACCGAAAAGCCTGCGCAATGAAGAAGAGCAGGAAAGATTCCGCGCACTGAATTTGGATGTCGCCGTGGTCGCGGCCTATGGGCTGATTTTGCCGAAAGCGATTTTGGATGCGCCGAAACATGGCTGCATCAACATCCATGGCTCATTGCTGCCGCGCTGGCGCGGCGCGGCCCCTATTCAGCGTGCCATTCTGGCCGGGGACACGGAAAGCGGCATCACGACGATGCAGATGGATGAAGGGCTGGACACCGGCGCGATGCTGTTGCGCGAAAGCGTGGCGATCACGCCGCAAACGACGGCGCAAAGCCTGCATGATGCGCTAGCCACGACCGGGGGGCGTCTGATCGTGCAAACGTTGGATGATATGACCGCAGGCAAACTGCATCCCGTGCCGCAGCCCGAAGAAGGCGTTACCTATGCCGCCAAGCTGACGCGCGAGGATGGACGTATCGACTGGAACAAGCCCGCTGCCGAAATCGAACGGCAGTTACGCGCGTTGCATCCGTGGCCCGGCTGTTTCTTCACGCTGAACGGCGAAACCATCAAATTGCTTGCCGCCGAAATCGTCGATAAAACAGGTTCAGCCGGAACCCTGCTCGACGATACCTTTACCGTCTCATGCGGTACGGGCGCATTGCGACTTCTATCGGTGCAGCGCGCGGGCAAAGCCGCCACCGATGGCGCGTCGCTGCTGCGCGGCTTGCGTTTGCCCATCGGAACGAAATTATGAATCGTTGGAAATTGACGATCGAGTATGACGGCGGCGCTTTTTGCGGTTGGCAAAGGCAGCTTGGCGATCCCACCATCCAGCAAACGATAGAAGAAGCCATCGAAAAATTCTGCGGCGAAACTGCCGGCCTGCATGTCGCGGGCCGTACCGACGCCGGCGTCCACGCCCGCGCGCAGGTCGCCCATGTTGACATCGCCAAGGCATTCGACGGCGATACGGTACGCGACGCGATCAACCATTATCTGCGTCCGCACAGGATTGCGGTGCTGAGCGCCGAAGAGGTAGACGAAACATTTCATGCCCGTTTCAATGCTGTGGAGCGCAGCTATAAATACACGATTGCCAACCGCACCGCGCCGCTTGCGCTGGATGCCGAACGTGCATGGCATGTGCGCCGCCCGCTCGATATTCCGGCCATGCAGGCGGCGGCGGATATGCTGATCGGCAATCACGATTTTTCGACTTTTCGCGCCAGAAACTGTCAGGCCAAATCCCCGGTCAAAACTTTGGACAGACTCGACATCGCGCGCGACGGCGAACGGATCGTTTTTTCGACTTCGGCGCGGTCGTTTCTTTATCATCAGGTGCGTAATATGGTCGGCACACTCGCGCTGGTCGGGTCGGGACAATGGAGCCTCTCCGACTTTGCGAATGCCTTCGCGGCCTG
>JAGWKW010000029.1 GCA_028865155.1 Alphaproteobacteria bacterium | reverse complement strand
GTCATCGACGAATTCGGCGGCATCGACGGGCTGGTGACGATCGAAGACCTTGTCGAGGAAATCGTCGGCGAGATCGAAGACGAACATGATGCACCCGGCGCGCCGCCGCTTATCGTCCGCGCAGACGGCACGCTTCTGGCCGACGCACGCCTGACCATCGAGGCGTTCGAGCATCAGACAGGCCTGCATCTGCCGCCGATGGAAGGCGAGGATGTCGATACGCTCGGCGGCTATGTCGCGCATCTGGCGGGGCGCATGCCCCATGTCGGCGAAAGCTTCCCGAACGAATCCGGCCTGACCTTCGAGATCGTGGAGATGAACCAAAGCCGCGTCAGCCGCCTGCGCATCAAACCGCCGCGCCGCGCCGCAGAACCTGCCACTGCTAACCACGCACACGCTTAGCATCCTTGTTTTTTCGATTTGACGCGCTGCGTTGCGAATGCGAATGCTTGCGCATGAAATATGCGAGCGCGATTCGCGTCTTCCTTTTTTCCTTTGTCAATTATCTGCACGCGGCCAAAAGGTGGCGCCGGGCGGGTTTGGCCTTCGCCTTTGGCGCCGCGCTGACGCTGGCGATGCCGCCTTTCGATTTCTTTCCCTTGATGTGGGTGTGTTTTCCGGCGCTGATTTTTCTGCTTCAGGGAACCAAGAAAAAAAGACAGGCTTTTTTGACGGGCTGGTGGTTCGCCTTCGGCTTCCTGACCTGCAGCCTTTACTGGATCGCGGATTCGATGTTCGTCGATCTCGCGCATTTCTGGTGGGCGATTCCCTTGGCGGTCGCAGGATTGCCCGCCTTGTTCGCGATCTATTACGGGCTTGCGGCAGCTATCGCGCGTGCGATCGGCCTGCGCGGCACGGCGGGCGCAATCACCTTCGGCCTGATGTGGTTCGTGGCCGATTATGCGCGCGGCCACCTGTTCACCGGATTTCCGTGGAACCTGACCGGTTACGCATGGTCAGGCATATTGCCGGTTTTGCAATTTGCCAGCCTTGCCGGCATCTATGGGCTCAGCCTTGTCACCTCCGTCACAAGCACCCTGCCCGCCGCGCTGGCGGATGGCTCGAAAACAGGCCGCCGCGCTTTCGCTGCAAGCCTTGTCTTTTTGATCGCGCTGGCCGGATGGGGCGAGACACGGCTTCTGACTACGCATGTCGGCACCGTGCCGGGTGTACGCCTGCGCATCGTGCAGCCCGATACCGCGCAGAAATACAAATGGTCGGCAAACGACCGCGAGGCGGATTTTGACGAACGGCTTGCGATGACCTCGGCACCATCCAAGAAATCCGTTACCGCCGTCATCTGGCCCGAAGCGGCTGCCGTTTACTTCCTCTACGAAAACCCGGAACGCCGTGCAGAGATCGCCGCACACCTGCCGCCAAACGGCATCTTGATTACGGGCGTTATCCGCCGCACGCTCGATGAAAACGGAAATATCCGTTTCTATAATTCATTGACATCTGTCAACGACAAGGGGCAGCTGACCGCCGGTTATGACAAAGCGCATCTGGTTCCGTTCGGCGAATATATGCCGTTCCGCAAATTCCTTCCGCCCTCGGTCAAGGCTTTGGCCGCGAGCGACGAGGATTTCAGCCCCGGCCCGGGTCCGCGCACCCTGCGCGTGCCCGGTCTGCCGTCTTTCAGCCCCCTGATCTGCTACGAAGCCATTTTCCCCGGCGCCGTCGTCGATTCGCATGACCGCCCAGACCTGATGATCAATGTCACCAACGACGCCTGGTACGGCGACACGATCGGCCCGTACCAGCATTTTGACATCGCCCGCGTCCGCGCGATCGAGGAAGGGCTGCCTATGATTCGGGACGCGAATACGGGAATATCCGGTGTCATCGGCCCTCTGGGGCGCATCGACAAACGTTTGGGCTTGGAAAAGAAGGGCTTTATCGACAGCGATCTGCCTACCCCTTTATTCTTGACTTTCTATGCCAAAATGGGCGATACACCCGTGTTGGTTGTATTCCTTCTGGTGGCTGGTCTAGCCTTCGTCTGCAAAAGATACGAAAAGGCCGAAAGCCGTTCCAAATAGAAGATACACAACGGGCTGCTCTGGTCTGGCGATGTTTGACTGGGCCTGATTTGATAGAAGAGATCGAATACATACAAGCTTATGGGCTTTGAAAGTATTTGAATTGGAAGGGAAGAGTTATTCGCGCCCGGATTTCAATATAAAGGATATTGGTATGACCTCAGCATCGGCAAATAAAATCAAGCACCCCAACCTTCGTTCCGAAAATCCCGACCCTGTCGACGTACATGTCGGCGGGCGCATGCGTGTGCGCCGAAACCTAGTCGGTTTGAGTCAGGAACAGCTCGGCAAGGCGCTGGGTCTGACTTTCCAGCAAATCCAGAAATACGAGCGCGGCGTCAACCGCATGGGGTCGAGCCGCCTGTTCCATATCTCGCAAATCCTTTCCGTTCCGGTCAGTTATTTCTTCGAGGAAATGCCCGGCGTAACCCAGCCGGGTTTCGCCGAAGAAGGGCAGGAACAGCTTGAAGGCGCGCCCTCGAACCAGAACGGTTCCGACATTCTGCATCGCCGCGAAACGCTGGAATTGGTACGCGCCTATTATCGCATTCAGGATGCCAAGCAGCGCCGCAAGGTTTACGAGCTGATCAAGTCGATGGCCGACGAAGCCTAAGACAAGTTTCAGGCCGCTTTCCCCAGCATCGCGCCAAGGTCACGACCGCCAAGAATATGGACGTGGTAATGCGGCACTTCCTGATGCGCGTTGACGCCGCAATTCGAGATCAGGCGATAGCCGCCCGCCGAAACGCCTGCAGCGGCAATCGTTTTAAGAAGCGCACGCTGGAACCCGGCAAGTTCGTCGCTTTCGGCGCTCGAGGCGAAATCCTCGTAATTCGAATAGGGCCCTTTGGGGATGACAAGGATATGAACCGGCGCTTGCGGGTTGATATCGTGGAAGGCGAGCGCGTAATCGTCTTCGTAAACTTTCTTGCATGGAATCTCGCCGCGCAGGATTTTGGCGAAGATATTGTTGGCGTCGTAGTTCATCGCGCTCTCCAAGGTTGGTCGGCCAAGGGTACAAAACCGGGGCACCCGGCACAAGTCCGGCCTATTCCTTGCCGTTCCACGCGCCTTTAAGGAAGTTGACATGCCCCATCTTGCGGCCGGGGCGGATATCGTCCTTGCCATACAGGTGGAGGCTCGTTTGCGGCATTTTCAGGAATTCTTCCCAGCGGTTGGCATCTTCGCCGATCAAATTCAGCATTTCGGCCCGACTGTGCGGCGTCACGTCGCCGAGCGGCAGGCCGCAAACCGCGCGCACAAGCTGTTCGAACTGGCTGGTCGGGCAGGCATCCATCGTCCAGTGCCCCGAATTATGCGGGCGCGGTGCGATTTCGTTAAGCAGGACGCGCCGCCCCTGCCCGTCGGGTTGGCGTAGCACGAAAAATTCTACGGCCAAAAGCCCAACCACGCCAAGCTTGCGCGCCATAAGTTGCGCCGCCTGCACGGCTTCGTCCGCAATAGAGGGATCGACCCGCGCGGGCGCGAAAGTCCGGTCGAGGATATGGTGGCGATGCACATTTTCGATGGCCGGATAGGCCAGCGTTTCGCCATCGGCGCGCGCTGCGACAATAACCGAAACCTCGCAGGCGAAATCGATGAAAGCTTCCAGAATGCCGACCTGACTGCCCATCTCACGCCATGCCTGCGCCGCATCCATACCGGACGTAATTTTAACCTGTCCCTTGCCGTCATAGCCCATGCGCGTCGATTTAAGGATCGCGGGCAAGGAAAACCGCTGCATCGCCTCGGCAAGCTCGGCCTCCGAGCGCACGATGGCGAAATCTGCCGTGCCGACGCCAGCCTGCCGCGCGAAAGTCTTTTCCTGCTCGCGGTCCTGCGCCATACGCAAAACCTCGACGCCGGGATACATCGGAACATGTTTGCCGACGATCTCCGGCGCTTCGACGGGAACATTTTCCCATTCCAGTGTTGCGACATCGACAGACTGTGCGAAAGCCTCAAGCGCGGCACGGTCGTCGAATCCGGCGCACGTATGCGCTGCCGCAACGCCGACCGCCGGTTCGTTCTTGCCGGGACAGAAAATATGGCAGCGATAGCCAAGCTTGGCGGCGGCCAGAGCCGTCATGCGCCCCAGCTGCCCGCCGCCCAGAATGCCGATGGTCGAACCGGGAGCGAAGACCTTCATTTCTTCTTGCCCAACTGCTTTTTGGCGGACGGTTTTTGGGCGACGGAAGCGGTTTGTTTTGCGCGCCATCTGGCAAGCTTGGCCGCAAGCTTTTCGTCACCGAGCGCAAGAACGGACACGGCCAGCAAGCCGGCATTGATCGAACCCGCCTTGCCGATGGCCAGCGTGCCGACAGGAATACCGGCCGGCATTTGCGCAATCGACAACAGGCTGTCGAGCCCGTCCAAAGTTTTGCTCTCCACCGGAACGCCGAAGACCGGTAACGTCGTCAGCGCCGCGATCATGCCGGGCAGATGCGCCGCCCCGCCTGCGCCTGCGATGACGGCCTTGAGCCCCCGCCCCGCCGCCGATTGCGCATAGGCAACCAGCCGTTCGGGCGTGCGGTGGGCCGAGACGATCCCGACTTCAAAAGGCACGCCGAAATCGGCCAGAACCTTGCCCGCATGCTGCATGGTTTCCCAGTCCGACTGGCTGCCCATCACAAGCCCGACCAAGGGTTTTAGCGATTTGCCCGAAGGTTTGCGTGGTTTTCCGACCATACGGTTTATTCCTGCCCTGATTGCAAAGAACGGTTTTTTTAACCTGTTTTTCATCAAATTAACAGATAGATTTGCTTTATGGATAATTTCGATTTCTCCATCGACTGGCTTGCCGACGCCCCCCTGACCCCCGATCAGCGGCGGGCATGGAACATGCTGCGCGGCGAGTTGGCCTCGGCGCAGGCAAAAAACCAGGAACTTCAGGAGAAAATCCGCCAGCTTGAAGTCCCGGTTCACGAGATCGAACCGACGGTTTTAAGCCGCCCGGAATTCAACCGTGAGGTCGCGCGCATGCTGGCATTCGACGAACGCTATGGCGGCATATCGAGCGTGCTTTATTTCGATTTCGACAAACTTGAAGAAACCGCGGCGCGTTACGGACGGTCGGTCGCCAATGCCGCCATACGCCAAATCGGCGCGGTGTTGATGCGCAGCGTGCGCACCTCTGATATCGTCGGCCGCCTGGCTCCGGACGAATTCGGCGTTCTGTTGATGCGATGCGACAACGCGTCGGCCTGGCGCAAGGCTGAAATGCTCGCGGCCGACCTGCAAAAAGAAATCGGGGAAATCCATGGCTGCAAGCTCGATGTCACGGTCAGCTACGGCGCCTATACATTCCGCGACAACGAAGACGTCTCGACCGGCCTGAAAGAGGCTGCGCAGGCCATGACCCGTACGCCCTGACCGGCCCGCCGCCGGACTCTAGGCAATAATATCAGGCAACAGCTTGCTTTCGACACGGGCGATTTCGTCGCGCAGGGACAGTTTGCGCTTCTTGAGGCGGTGGATCTGCATCATGTCGGGTACGGCGCGCTGCGACAACGCATGGATGGCATCGTCCAGATCGCGGTGTTCAGCCTTGAGGTGAAACAGTAGATCCTGAAGCTTTTCCTGCTCGTTCATCGCGCTATCATCCCTTTGCGGTCGGGTTTCATAGCAGAAAATTGGCCTTTAGGCTATGTTCTATTTGCCAAATAGCGCCCATTCGCTACAATTCCGCCTTTCCATGTCCATGAAATTCAGAGGTTTTTATGAACACCCCCGCCAAACGCATCGCCATCCTGACCAGCGGCGGCGACTGCGCCGGACTTAACGCGGTTATCCGAGCCGTCGTCCTGCGCGCCGAGACGCTGAACTGGGAAGTGATCGGCATCATGGACGGCACGCACGGGCTTCTGGAAAACCCGCCCCATGTCATGCCGTTGCGCATGGACAATGTCGATACCGTCGTCATGCGCCAGGGCGGCACCATTCTGGGCACGACCAATAAGGGCGATCCTTTCGCCTATCCGATGCCGGACGGCACGCTGAAAGACCGTTCGGGCGAAATTATCGACGCGTTCAAGAAACTTGGTTGCGAAGCGCTGATCGGCATCGGCGGCGACGGCAGCCTTGCCATTTTGTCGCGGCTCGCCAAGCAAGGCGGGTTTCCGCTTATCGGCATTCCGAAAACCATCGACAACGATCTCGGCGTCACCGAAATGTCGGTCGGCTTCGACACTGCCGTCGCGGTCGCGACCGAGGCTTTGGATAGGCTGCAGCCGACGGCGGCAAGCCACGACCGCATCATGGTTCTGGAAGTCATGGGCCGCGACGCGGGCCATATCGCTTTGACGGCAGGCATTGCAGGCGGTGCGGATGTTATCCTGATCCCCGAAATTCCCTACAGTATCACCAACATCGCCGCGCACATAAAAATACTGCGCCAGCGCGGGCGCAATTTCGCGCTTGTGGTCGTGTCGGAAGCCGTCAAGACGCCAGACGGCGACAATGTAAGCCAGAATTTCTTCGGCGGGCAAAAACGTCTTGGCGGCATCGGGCATATCATCGGCGCACAAATCGCGGAAGCCTGTCAGGCCGAAACTCGCGTCACCGTTCTGGGCCATGTCCAGCGCGGCGGACAGCCAAGCGCGCATGACCGGCTGCTGGCCTCGGCATTTGGCGTATATGCCGTTAATTTGATCCAAAAAGGCCAATTCGACCGCATGGTGGCGTGGCACGACCGCAGCGTCATCGATGTTTCCATCGCCGATGCGATCAAGCATTATCAATGCGTCGAAAAAGACGGCACGCTGGTCAAAACCGCGCGCGGGCTTGGCATCTGCCTTGGCGACGAAACGCCGTTGAAATAGTGCGTTTAGGTTTAGGAGCCGAGTCCAAATTCTATGAGACGCTTCGATCTGATCTGACGCCGCGTCACAGGTTCCGCGGACAGCATAGGCACAAGGGCTCCGTGCTGCGCTTTCATACGCGCCCGCGCCGAACGGCGGCCATCGAGGCGAGGCCCGCTTCTCAAGCTTGATTGAACATCAACCGCCCGCGCGGCAACCATTCTTCCGCTTTGACGCGTCGATGGAAGACGATCAGACAATCCACCCTGCGGCATAGCAACGGCTCCATCCCGCTGCTGCATTTGCACAGCGCCTTGCAACGAAGCGAAAGCCATTGCCAAAGCCCCGGCATCTTCTTCAAGCGTAATCTCGTCATTGGCAGGAACGAGGATTCCCAAATCCCCAAGCGCTTCTCTTTGTTGGTCGTGCGTACCGGCTTCGATGACAGCCACATCGCCTTTCAGCCTGTCATAGCTAAGCCCTTTTACGGCCGATTGCTCCAACGGCATATCATACGCCGCCGCCGCCAAAATCATCGTGTTCGCAAGGCCGGAACGAATCCGTTCAAGCGTGTCGTCGTTCGATACAGGTTGCCATGCCATATCGGGATCACGCCGCTCTTCAGTCGGTGCAACAAATCCATATTGCTTATACGCATTGAAACCGCGCGCACTGCGCATCATCGGCGCAGGCGTTGCCCTTGCATGTTCAAGATTTAACCGTTTTCTTGCGTACCCGTTCATGTTCTTAGTATGCCTTCTTTCCATCAGTCGAAAAAGCGGTTTCGGATTGCATCATTTTATATATAAATCAATGCATTATGACATACCTCAATAGCTGAACATCATTGTTATCCGGTTGCCGCCACGCACAACCGTCAAGCGCCATGAGTGCGAGTCTTTTTTAAGCGCAGCGACAGCATCGGCGACGCGGGAAATTTTGCTGCCGTTGATCGCGGCCAAAATGTCACCTTTCTGCAAACCTATGTTCGCAGCGGGCGTATTGTCCTCGACGCCGACGACGACAACGCCCTGCGTTGTGCCGCGCAAGCCGATCTGTTCGGCAACAGCCGGGGACAGGTTCGCGATATGCGCGCCTGAGATGGGATTGTCGCCTTTGATCAGGCGCTCATCGCGCGGCGTGTTTTCAGGCGGCGCGATCATCCGAACGTCAACACTGTAAGCTCGCCCGTGGCGCCAGATGCCGAGCGTCGCGGCCGAACTGATAGGCAGCGTCGCGATGCGGTAGCGGAAGGCTTGCAAATCGTCGACGACGCGCCCATTGACCGACGCCACGACATCGCCGACGCGCAAGCCGGCCTTGGCCGCCGGGCTGCCGGGATCGAGCGTGTTGACGAGAAACCCGGACGGCTGCGGCAGGCCCAGCGAGGTCGCCATATCCTGCGTCATGTCCTGCCCTTCGATGCCGGTCCACGGATGGGTCACGTTTTTCTTGCCCGCCTCGGCCGCTTCGATCATCAGGCGGACAAGGTTCGACGGTACCGCGAAGCCTATGCCCATGTTCCCGCCGTCGCGCGAGTAGATCGAACAGTTGATGCCGATCAGTTTGCCGTCCGTCGTCACGAGCGCGCCGCCCGAATTGCCGGGGTTGATGGCGGCGTCGGTTTGAATGAAATAATCGTAATCGCCTGCGCCGACGGCCTTGTGCGTCAGGGCCGAGATGATGCCCATCGTCACCGTCTGCCCGACGCCGAACGGATTGCCGATCGCCAGAACCACGTCGCCCACCTCGGCATCGTCTGAATTTTTAAGCCGCAGATAAGGAAAAGTCGTACCTTTCGCGTTATCTAGGCGAAGCACGGCAAGGTCAGAATGTTCATCCGACAAAACGACCCGCGCATCATATTCACGACGGTCGGACAGAACGACACGAATTTGATCCGCACCTTCGATGACATGGCGCGCCGTGACGACCAACCCGTCGGGACGCACGATAACGCCGGAGCCGAGCGATTTTTCCATCCGCTCGCGCGTCAACCCGCCGGGCAGGCTGCCGCCGAAAAACTGGTTGAAGAACGGGTCGGCGAAAAAAGGCGAGAAGCGCTGACGCACCACGCGCTTGGTATAAATATTGACGACGGCAGGCGTCACCTGCCTGACGAGCGGCGCGAAACTAAGCTGGATTTGCGCGGCCGATTGCGGCACGGCACGTTCGACTGCCGCGCGGCTATGCGATGGCAGAAGGAGAAGAAACAGACAGAGAAGAAAAAGAATCCGCTTCATGCAGGCAAACATAACCGCCGCTTGCGCGAAGTTCAAGGTTTGGAGCCCGCCACATTCTTGATATGATCGGCAAACGGAAAAGGCTTAGCGGCCCAGACAACTTTTGAGACAGTCTGTCAGATCGCTGCGGCATTCCCCGCTCGCGCCGAAAACGCCGGACGGCGCGCTGAGGCCGTTATTGGTGCTGGCCGCAGTCGAGTCCATGCAGCGTTCGTAATCGTCATTGCACGAACGGCGGCACATCTCGCGGTCGCTTTCGATGATCGTGGTCTTGCCGTCCTTGCCGACATAGGTATCGGGCGGCTTGACGCCGGAAATACAGCCGGACAAGGCCGTCGAAAGCATCCCCAACATGACGAATGTGAGGATACGTTTCGCCATCGGCTTAAACCTGCGCGGCTTCGGCTTCTTCGGCCGTCTGTTCGATCTTGCGGGCGCGGGCTTTGGCGCCCTTGGCCTCGACGTCGCGGTCAACGAATTCGATCATAGCCATCGCGGCGGCGTCTCCATAGCGGAAGCCCGCCTTGACGACGCGGGTGTAGCCGCCGTTGCGCGATTTGTAACGTTCGGCCAGCGTGCCGAACAGCTTGCGCACCGCCTCTTCGTCGCGGATGATCGACAGAGCACGGCGGCGGTTGGCAAGCCCGCCTTTTTTCCCGAGCGTGATCAGGCTTTCCACGACGGGGCGCAAATCCTTGGCCTTGGGCAAGGTCGTGGTGATCTGTTCGTTTTCGATAAGCGCAACCGCCATATTGGCGAACATCGCCTTGCGGTGCGTGGCGGTGACGCCGAGTTTACGATGACCGTTTCCGTGACGCATAGCGATATCCTTCCTTTATAGCCTGGTCCTGTGATTGCGCCTTATGGCGTTCATGCAGGAACCGATTGAACGAAACCGAACCCTTCCGGTATTCGGTTTTCGGGGGATCATTCCCCCTTGTTAAGCCCTCGGCCTTAGAACGGTTCTTCCATCCGCTTGGCAAGGTCTTCGATATTTTCCGGGGGCCAGTTCGGAATTTGCATGCCGAGCGTAAGCCCCATCTGGGTTAGGACTTCCTTGATCTCGTTGAGGCTCTTGCGACCGAAATTCGGCGTGCGGAGCATCTCGCCTTCGGATTTCTGAACCAGATCGCCGATATAGACGATGTTGTCGTTCTTGAGGCAATTGGCCGAGCGAACCGAAAGTTCGAGTTCGTCCACCTTGCGCAGCAGATTGCGGTTGAACGGCAAGTCGCCGGCCTGTTCTTGCGTCGCCGCCGTCTGATGCGGTTCCTCGAAGTTGATGAAGAATTGCAGCTGATCCTGAAGGATGCGCGCGGAAATCGCGACTGCATCTTCCGGCGAAATCGACCCGTCGGTTTCGACGGTTAGCGCCAGCTTGTCATAGTCGGTGACCTGGCCGACGCGGCTGTGCTCGACCTTGTACGCGACCTTGCGGACGGGGCTGAACAGCGCATCGATCGGCAGCAGGCCGATCGGCGTGTCTTCCTTGCGCAGCGCGGCGGCGGGGATGTAACCGCGACCGGTTTCGACCGTAAGTTCCATCGACAGCTTGGCGCCGTTATCGAGCGTGCAAATGACGAGGTCGGGGTTCATGACTTCGACGTCCGCGCCGGTTTCGATCTGGGCGGCCGTGACTGCACCCGGGCCTTCGGCGCGCAGGCGCACACGGCGCGGCGCGTCGATATGCGAACGCAAGGCGAGGCTCTTCAGGTTCAGGATGATGTCGGTGACGTCTTCGCGCACGCC
>JAGWKW010000028.1 GCA_028865155.1 Alphaproteobacteria bacterium | reverse complement strand
ACTGACTTTGCCCGTCACCCTCGGCGAACTCAAGACCAAGGCGCCTTCCAAAGAGAGCGAAGAGTCCGCCACCAAACCCGCAACGCCCCACTCGGTAAAAATCGCCGCGCTGGGAATTTCGGCGGCGCCTTTGGACAAGACCTTGCGCACCCGTTACGGGATCGGAAAAAGCGCTCACGGCGTCGTTGTTACAGAAGTTTCGCCCGACGGCCCCGCCGCCGCGGAAGACATCCAGACCGGCGACGTAATCAGCGAAGCCGCGCAGCAGGAAGTCAAATCGGCCAAACAACTGGCCGAACTGGCGGACGCAGCCAAGAAGGACAAACGGCCCTTGCTGCTCTTGCTCAACCGGGGCGACGAGATGCAGTTCGTCGCCGTCGGCTTCGGCAAAGGAAACGATTAACAGGCATCAACACCCGCTTCTTTTCGGCATCGCGCCCGGCGTTCATACGCCGGGCGCTTTGTTTTTATATCGGATTCCGCATCGCCGCCGTTTTATGGTATCAATCCGCGTCGAAAGATTCAGGCCGATTCCATGAGAAAGAAAAAAACACAGTCCTTGCGCGGCAGCGTGACGCAAAACGGCATTTCGGTGCGGATGCGCGCACGCGACGAGGATTGGCGCGGATTCATCGCCCGCCTCGGTATTCTGGCGGGCGGTTTTGCCCTGCTTGTAGGAATCGCCCTATGGCTGTGGCGCGTCGGATGGCTTCAGGAACAAGGGCAAAGGATAAGCGCCTGGACGATAGCCATGACGCAAAAAGCGCATTTCGCGATCAGCGACGTCGCCGTCGAAGGACGACAGCGCACCGGCATAGCGGCTTTGGACGACGCCGTCGGCGCCAAGCGCGGCGCGCCGATTCTCGCTTTCGATCCCGAAGCCGCCGCAGCGCGGATCCAAAAACTGCCGTGGGTTTCAAGCGCGATTGTCGAGCGGCGCCTGCCCGGCACCATCGATGTCGTCCTGACCGAGCATCAGCCTGCCGCGCGCTGGCAGCGCGACGAGCGGTTTTACGTCATCGACAGCGGCGGCGAATTGCTGCCTCAGGCGAAGGCAGCGGATTTTCCCTCCCTGCCCCTTGTCGTCGGCACAGGCGCGAACAGCGCAGCGCATGATTTGCTTATCTCACTCGGCTCCTACCCTGCGATCGAGACGATGGTGCATTCTGCCGTGCGGGTCGGGGAACGCCGGTGGGATCTGCATATGGCCAACAAGATCGTCGTCCGCCTGCCCGAAGGCGATGTCGGCGACGCGCTGCGCCGCCTGTCTATTCTGGCGAACCAGTATGATATTCTTAACCGCAACGTGGATGTGATCGATTTGCGCGTGCCGGGCCGCCTGATTGTCGAGCCCGCAACCGCCGACCCCACGACAGGAGTCAATAAAAAATGAAGCGCCTTAAAAGCTGGCTGTTCAACGAACCGCGCACGACCGGCGGCGATATTTTCGCCGCGCTCGATGTCGGGTCGAGCAAGATCGCCTGCCTGATCGCCCGATCGGACAATGACGGGCCGCCGCGCGTCGTCGGCATCGGCCATCAGCTGTCCGAAGGCATGAAGCACGGCACGATTTCGAATATGGAAGCGTTGCAATATGCGATCGGGCAGGCCGTCACCGCCGCCGAAGACATGGCGGGCGAGCGCATCCAGCGTGTCACCGTCAACATTTCCGGCGCGCATCTGGCGTCGCAGACGGTCAGTCTCGAACTGCCGCTCGGCGGGCGCGAAGTCACCGAAGGCGACCTGTCGCGCATCCAGACGCAGGGCCAGGCCATGGTGCCCGAAGACAGGCAGGGGCATCCCCTCGAGCTGATCCACGCGCTGCCCGTGGGTTACGATCTCGACGGGCAGAAAGGCATTCGCGATCCGCTCGGCATGACCGGTGAAATGCTTCAGGCCCAGATGCACCTGATTGCCGCCGCCTTCGGCCCCGTGCGCACTCTGGCGACCACAGTCGGGCGATGCCATCTGGATGTCGAGCGCATGATCGCAGCGCCTTACGCAAGCGGCCTTGCCTGCCTGGTCGAAGACGAAATGGATCTGGGCAGCCTGATCATCGATATGGGGGCGGGCACGACCAGCTTCGCCGTTTTTTTCGATGGGAACATCGTGTTCGCCGACGGCATCGCGGTCGGCGGCGGACATATCACCAACGACATCGCGCGTGGGTTGACGACTTCGGTCGCCAATGCCGAACGGCTCAAGACGCTTTATGGAAATGCCATTCCGAGCCCAATGGACGAGCGCGAGATCATCGACGTGCCGCTGGTCGGCGAGGAAGCGCCCGAAAATGCCAACCATGTGCCCAAATCGCATTTAATCTCCATCATCCAGCCGCGCATCGAGGAAATCCTGGAAATGGTGCGTTCGCGCATGGACAAAAGCGGTTTTTCCGACGTCGCCGGGCGGCGCGTGGTTCTGACCGGCGGCGCGAGCCAGCTTCCCGGCGTGCGCGAACTCGCGCAGCGCCTGCTTGATAAACAGGTAAGGTTGGGACGGCCTTTGCGCGTTGCGCGGCCTTCCTCGCTGTCGAGCAAAAGCGGCGCGGCGGCCTTCACAGGTCTTGCAGAATCCACATCAGGTCCGGCGTTCGCGACGACGGCGGGATTGCTTGCCGTCGCGATGCAGCCGGAACTTGGCGCTGGCAGCTATGGCGGCGGCATGGGTTTGCGCGCGATGGGCGGCGGCTCCCTTCTCGGCCGTGCCGGTTCGTGGTTCAGGTAAAACCTGTAACGAACGAAGGCGAAAACGCGCCGAAACTCTTTTCCTGACGCGCTACTTTCATTCCTTTCCGTAACGCATTGGCATGGTTCTTCTTTACGCGTTTTGTGCATCGTAAAATCGCCTAAACGCCTGAAATTTCTATCGCTTACGACAGGTTTTTGTTGCACGAATCAAAGGAAAGGATTCTTATTAAGAACGATTCAATTTCTCGCGCAATTTCGCGCACCCATGCCGGAGGTTTTTTCCATGATCGATTTGTCGATGGCCGATCCCGAACACAATCTGCGTCCCCGCCTGACCGTCATGGGCGTCGGCGGCGCGGGCGGCAACGCCATCAACAACATGATCCGCTGCCAGCTCGAAGGCTGCGACTTCATCGCCGCCAATACCGACAGCCAGGCTTTGGCCCTGTCGCTGGCGGGCCGGAAAATCCAGCTCGGCATCAACATGTCGCGCGGACTCGGCGCGGGCTCGAAAGCCGAGATCGGCCGCGCCGCGGCGGAAGAGCAGGTTAACGACATCCTTGCCGTCCTCGAAGGCTCGGACATGCTGTTCGTCACCGCAGGCATGGGCGGAGGCACGGGAACCGGCGCGGCCCCCGTCATCGCCCGCGCGGCGCGCGATGCGGGCATCCTGACCGTCGGCGTCGTCACCAAGCCGTTCCATTTCGAAGGCAACAACCGCATGCGCCAGGCCGAAGCCGGCATCGCCGAGTTGCAGCAATATGTCGACACGCTGATCGTCATTCCGAACCAGAATCTTTTCCGCATCGCCAACGAACGCACGACGTTCGCCGAGGCTTTCCGCCTTGCCGACGAAGTGCTGCATTGCGGCGTGCGCGGCATTACCGACCTCATGGTCATGCCCGGTTTCATGAATCTCGACTTCGCGGATGTGAAGACCGTGATGGGCGAAATGGGCAAGGCGATGATGGGCACGGGCGAAGCCGACGGCGACAACCGCGCCATCTGCGCCGCCGAAGCCGCGATTTCCAACCCGCTGCTCGACGACGTGTCGATGAAAGGCGCGCGCGGCGTGCTGATCAACATCACCGGCGGCCTCGACATGACTTTGTTCGAAGTCGATCAGGCCGCAAACCGCATCCGCGAAGAAGTCGATCCCGAAGCGCAGATCAAGGTCGGCTCGACGCTCGGCGAAAATATGGACGGCAAGATCCGGGTTTCGGTCATCGCGACCGGCATCGACGCCGTCGCCGCCGCGCCGCGCACGGGAACCGGGAGCAGCGCGTATGCGCCCAAGCAAAGCGCGAAAACGCAAGCTTTCCAGCAGCCCTATCGCACTGCCGCCGCAGCCGGTGCTGGCCAGCAGGTCGTAACGCCGTCGGTCAGCGCCAAGACCAATTACTTCACGATGCCGCAAAGCGTAACGCCGCAACAGAAAGCCGCGCCGCAGCAACAGGCCGCACCGGAAATCCGCGAAGAAGAAATAGCTGAGCCGCAGGAAGCGATTGTCGAGCAGGAAATCGCCGAACGGCACCCGCAGGAAGCTGCCCGCGCGCCGCGCGCGCAGGAGCCGGAACCGCAGCAAGCGGCACCTCGCGCGGCTGCGCCCCAACAGCAGCCGCAACAGCAACCGAGCATCTCCGCGCGCAGTTCGCAGCCGAGCTCGCCGATGACGCCGGTCGAAATGCGCATGACGCAATTGACCGCCGCGCCGCAGCAGTCGGGCGCGTCGGAACAGCGCCGCCAGCGCCGCGCGGAGTCTTTGTTCACGCGCATCACCGGTTTCGGCCTCGTCCGCCCCTCGGCCCAGCATCACGAGGAAGAGGACGAAATCCACCACGAAACGCACGAACAGGAAGCAAGGACGCCGGGCCGCCAGCAGCTCGATATCGACCCGTCCGACCGCCCTTCCCTGTCGGCCGAGCAGCCGGAAGACCTGCTTGAAATCCCGGCCTTCCTGCGGCGGCAAAGCAACCACTGAAAATATTCGGATAACCCTGTTTCGGCCTTTCGTTCACGGAGCGGTTCCTTTCCATGCCCGAACATGACAGGCTCGAAGCGGGCGCATTGAACATGGTCGAGTCGATGACGATGGGCGTGGCCGGAACGGCACCCGCTTTCAGCGTCGCCGCGACCACGGCCGCGCTGATCGCCTCGGTCGGCGTTCTGTCGCCCGCCAGCCTGCTTTATTGCGGCGTCATCATGTTCGGCGTCACCCTGGCCTATATGCATCTGAACCGGGTTTCGCCGAATGCAGGCGCAGGTTACGTCTGGGTCGGGGCGGAATTCGGACCCTTGCTCGGCTTCCTGACCGGATGGGCGGTGCTGGTTTCTTCGGCCGCCTTCATGGTGTCGGGCACGATCCCGGCGGCAACCGCGACCTTGAGCCTGATCGCGCCCGCGCAGGTCGCGAACCCGGAAGCCGTCACCCTTGTCGCCGCCGCATGGATGGTCGCCATCGGAGCCATCGTCCTGAAAGGCATCAAGCCGACCAGCTATGTCCAGCTTCTGATGACCGGAATCGAAGTCGGCGTTCTGGTCTTGATTGCCGTCCTTGCCATCGTCAAATTCGGCATCCATGGCGCGCACCCGTTTTCGCTGCACTGGTTCGCGCCTTCTTCCTTTACGCCGTCGCTGTTTGCGGCAGGCGCTTTGACCGCCTTGTATTTCTTCTGGGGCTGGGATGTCACCGTCAATCTGAACGAGGAGACCAAGAACGCGGAAAGCGCGCCCGGTTACGGCGCGTTCTGGTCGATGATCGTGGTCGTGGCGCTGTTCGTCTTATGCACCGTTGCCGCCCTTCTTGCGCTAAATGATGACGAAATCCGCAAATCCGGCACCAATATCGTGCTCGCCATCGCCGAAAAACTGTTCCCGAAACCGTGGAGCTATATGGCCGTCATCGCGGTCATGCTCAGCTCGATCGGCACGCTCGAAACCTCGATTTTGCAATTCACCCGCACGATGTTCGCCCAGGCCCGCGACGGCTCGCTTGCGCGGCGTTATGCGCGGCTGCATCCGCAATGGAAAACGCCATGGCTGGCCACGGCGCTGATTATCGTCATCGGGCTCGTGCTTTTGTTCATGTCCTCGCGTTTTCCGAGCGTCGATATCGTCGTCAAGGATTCGATCGAAGCGCTCGGCTTCCAGGCCTCGTTCTATTACAGCCTGGTCGGCGCGGCCTGCGCCTGGCGCTTCCGGCGCGAAGCGTTTCAAAGCGCGAGTAATTTTATCCTGTATTTTTTCTGGCCGCTCGTCAGCACCGGGTTCCTCGTCTTCACCGCGCTTTACAGCCTGCCAACCTTCGACCTGACAACCAACATCGTCGGAATCGGCGGCATCGCTTTGGGCATCGTGCCTTATATGGTTAATCGGCGGCGCAGGGCATCACCCTGAAAATGCCATTTTTTGGCCATTATTCTTCTATTGTTTTCAAATAGTTACATATGTAACAAAGCGTAAGAATGCTTGTCTTTTGCTGCGATGCGGTTGGACGTACAAATTGCTCGATAGATTCTTTTTTCAGGACGCGTTTTCAATGTCTTATCAAGCGGCTCCCCAAGCTCTTGGCGCCAGCACGGAATTCCCCGCAGGCCTTATGGCTGGCGTCGAACCCGCGCGCCAGAAAACATTGGGCCGCGCGGTGGACTGCTCGGGCATCGGAGTCCACTCAGGCGATAAGGTCAATCTGCGCCTGTGCCCCGCGCCGGAGAATAACGGCATCACTTTCATCCGTACCGATCTGTATAACGGTGCGCGCAAAATTTCTTCGCTATGGGACAAGGTCGTCGATACGCGCATGTGTACCGCGCTCGGCAACGACCATGGCGGCAAGGTCGCGACGGTTGAGCATCTGCTCGCCGCGCTTTCGGCCTGCGGCATCGACAACGCGATCATCGAGATTGATGGTGCCGAAGTTCCCGTCATGGACGGCAGTTCGGAATCTTTCGTATTCCTGATCGAAGTCGCCGGAACAGTCGAACAAAAGGCAGCGCGCCGCGAAATCGAAATCCTTGCGCCCATTGAAGTCCAGCAGGACGGACGGTTCGCCCGCCTGTCGCCGCATGACGGCACGCGCTACAGCGTCACCATCGACTTCGACCGCGCGCCGATCCTGACGCAAAGCTGCGACGTTTCCCTGTCGGCGGCGAGCTTCAAGAGCGAAATCAGCCGCGCCCGCACTTTCGGCTTTTTCGAGGAAGTCGATCAGATGCAAAAAATCGGCCTCGCGCGCGGCGGTTCGCTCGACAATGCCATCGTTATCAAAGGCGATACGGTGATGAACGAGGGCGGGCTGCGCTACGACAACGAATTCGCCCGTCACAAGGTTCTGGACGCCATCGGCGACCTCGCGCTCGCGGGCATGCCCATTCGTGGCCATTTCGAAGGGCGCGGCTGCGGCCACGCGCTTAACAACCGCCTGCTGCACGCCCTGTTCGCACAGCCCGAAACGTGGCGCATCGCCGCCTGATTTCCCAACTTACATGTCTATGATCTAGCCGCCCGGCGCGGGGGCAAGGCCCAAACGGCCTATGGGCCGTTGCTCGGCGATGACTTGCTCATACGCGGAAGGAACGATACCCGGACGAGCCTTCGGCGTAACCGAAGGGGACAGAGGCGGCAACGGTTCGACCCCAATTCTTGCGTTATACATTTTTTGCGTTTTTGGATCATAAGATTTGGCGGCATCCGTGGCGGATGGTTTTTTAATCGCCCCCATCGCAACCACCGATGATCCGGCAATATTCGCAGGAGCCTGAACCACGATTGGCTTTGGCCCATCGATCACGCATTGATTCACGTCATTGAACACATTACCCAAAGACGTTCGATCAGGAATGTTTTTATCTTTAACCCCAATCCCATCTGCAACCCCGCGCACACCTTCCGCCGCCGCTTCACCGGCGATGCCTCCCAAAAACACCGCCGTGGTTGTATTCGCCGCACCGGCAGCGAACCGCCAGAATGCTTTATGAAATTGCCCGTGAAAAATATCTTTTCCGGTATCATATAGCGTCGGGAGTCCGCTAAGCGCCGCCCCAACAACCGGCGTTATTTTTGCGCCTTCCGTCGCGACGGTCAGTACATCCAGCCCGGCATCGGCTTGCGATTGCAAGTCTTGGGAAAAACGGCACGAATTGCCAATTTGAACTTGGGTCGTTTGCGTATTGGACGGAGCCGGCGGCGCATCTGCTGCGCGTGCTGGCGAAACTGCGGCAAATGTAGCCACAGATGCAGCGGCAGTAATCGCTTTTAATTGGCCAAATTTATTCCTACGTCTTGGAGCAGCCATATCCGTACGCTTCCCTTTAATTCCCTTGAATATCCTTTAACTGTACCCCCGTTTGGCTAATCCTCCATTAATTGCATGCGGTCTCCGCCCGCGCTTTTGACCATCCGCCGTGATTAACAGGAAATTCAAATACTTAACCTCTTGCATGGACATCCGGAAGCCGTGCTATAAACGCAAAAGCATAACTTTTCCGGCTGATTCTCCATGCGTGAACCCTTCCATTTTCCTCTCGTCCGCATATGCGTTGTCGCGGCGGCTGTGCTTCTTCTTTCCGCCTGCGCGGGCGACAACGGCCCGGACAAGGATGCCCTGCCGCCCGACCAGCCCGTCAATGCGCTTTACACCAAAGGTACGGATGCGCTCGATCAGGGCAAATATGAGGATGCTGCCAAACAGTTCGCTGAAGTCGAACGCCAGCATCCCTATTCCAAATGGGCCACGCATGCGCAAATCATGGAAGCTTACGCCTATTATCAAAATCTGGAATATGACAAAGCGATTGCGACGCTCGACGATTTCATCCAGCTTCACCCTGGAAACACCGATACGCCTTACGCCTATTACCTGCGCGCCGAATGCAATTACGAGCGTATCGCGGACGTCACGCGCGACCAAACCGCGACGCGCGAAGCATTGCGCCAATTCCATACCGTCATCGACCGCTACCCGGCGACCGATTACGCCAAGGATGCCGCGCTTAAAATCTCGCTGATCAACGACCATTTGGCTGGCGCAGAAATGGATATCGGCCGTTGGTACGAAGGCAAGCATCTTTATATCGCGGCGATCGGCCGGTTTCATGATGTGGTCAAGAAATACCAGACCACAAGCCATGTGCCCGAAGCGCTCGAACGTCTGGTCGAATGCTATGTCGCGCTGGGCATCATGGACGAGGCGAAAAAAGATGCCGCCGTCCTTGGTTACAACTACCCGGGCAGCGACTGGTACCGGTCCGCCTACGACCTGCTGACAAGCAAGGGCGCGGCTCCGGACATCAAGCCGAAGACATAAAGGCAGATCCGATGCTCAACCGCCTCGTCATCCGCGATGTGGTGCTGATCGAAAAGCTTTCCGTGCCTTTCACACCCGGGCTGAACGTTTTCACGGGCGAAACCGGCGCTGGCAAATCGATCTTGCTCGATGCGCTCGGCCTCGCGCTCGGCGAACGGGGCGATGCCGGTCTGGTGCGCGCAGGCGCAGCGCAGGCGTCAGTGTCGGCCGAATTTTCGTTGGATGAAAGCCATGCCGTTTTCGCGCTGGCGCAGGAGCAGGGACTGGACGATGAAAACCCCGTCATTCTGCGCCGCGTGGTCGGCAAGGACGGCAAAAGCCGCGCCTTTTTCAACGACCAGCCGGTCAGCATCGGGCTGCTGCGGCAGTTCGGCGAAAGCCTGCTGGAAATCCACGGCCAGTTCGAAACGCACGGGCTTTTGAACGCGGCAACGCATCGCGGATTGCTCGATGCCTTTGCGGGTTTGGCGGATTTGCGGCGGAAAGCTGCCGAAGATTTCGCCGCATGGAAAGACGCCGCCGCGCAACTGGAAACGGCACAGGCGGAAAGCGAACGCGCCCGCGCCGAAGAAGACTTCCTTCGCGCTGCCGTGCGCGAACTTGAAGAACTTGCACCGAAACCGGACGAGGCGGACGGCCTCGCGCAACGCCGGACGCAGCTTCAGCATCGCGAGAAAATCCTCGACGCACTCAATGCGGCAACGGAAGTTTTGGACGGCGAGCGCGGCGCGATAACAGCCCTGTCGCAAGCCGGGAAAGCCGTCGCGCGCGTAGCGGACAAGGCCGAAGGCCTGGGCGACATCCTCGCCGCCATCGACCGCGCCGCGAACGAAACCGGCGAGGCCAGCCTTCTTCTTGAAAAATTCCTGTCGTCGCTCGATGCCGACCCGGACGCTCTGGAAAAAATCGAGGAACGCCTGTTCGCGCTGCGCGCCGCCGCGCGCAAGCACAATGTCCAGCCCGATGCCCTGCCCGATACGTTGCGCGATTTGCAGGCGCGTCTCAATCTGCTAACCGGGGAAGGCGCGCAAATTTCCAAGCTGGCCGAAGCATGCGCGAAAGCGCGCCATTCCTATGTCAAACGTGCCGAAGAGCTGAGCGCGAAGCGCAAGCAGGCGGCGGTAAAGCTGGAAAAAGCCATTGCCGCCGAATTGCCCCCGCTCAAGCTCGAACGCGCAAAATTCACGATCGACGTCGCCACCCTGCCCGAAGAGCAATGGAACGCGGACGGCATCGACCGCGTCACCTTTCTGGCCGCAACCAACACAGGAACCGCGCCGGGGCCATTGCAGAAAATCGCCTCGGGCGGCGAGCTTGCCCGTTTCATGCTCGCACTTAAAACGGTTCTGGCCGCGGCAGACCCGGTTCCGGTTCTGGTTTTCGATGAAGTCGATACCGGCATCGGCGGCGCGGTCGCCTCTGCCGTCGGCGAGCGTCTGGCGCGGCTGGCCAAGGACGTGCAAATCCTCGTCGTCACGCACAGCCCGCAGGTCGCGGCGCGCGGCGGCCATCATCTGCGCGTGGCCAAACGCGTCGAAGGCAAGCATACGGTCATGGAAGTCGAAACACTGGATGCCGCCGCCCGGCGCGAAGAAATCGCGCGTATGCTGGCAGGTGCGCAAGTCACCGATGCGGCGCGTCAGGCGGCGGAAAGTTTGCTGGAAGAAGATGTAGCGCCATCCCCGGCAAAAAAGCGCGCCGGGAAAAAATAGGGCCGTCATTTCGAGGCGCGTCTCCGCAAGAAACGGGAGCAAATCTCTTTCGGAATTGATTTTGCCGTCAAACCAACCTATATATGAAATATCACACTATTAACTAAAAATATCTTGTATTTTTCCCATAAATAGCGTATAACCTGTCCGCGCCCTGACAAAAAGGGGTGCCGACCGAGTAGCAGTCCCCCGCTGAGCCATGGATTAAGGGGACCGAGTCGACGGTCGGGTCGTTACGCGTGGTTCCGCTTGTGCGGAACTTCCCGGGGAATGCCCATTTGAAGAATTTGAAGAAGAGGAAGAAAAAATAAAGAAATAG
>JAGWKW010000027.1 GCA_028865155.1 Alphaproteobacteria bacterium | reverse complement strand
GCCAAACCTTTTTCGCGCGCTTTCTTCGCGACGAGGCCTGCGGCGATCAGAACGCTCGGGTTCGAGGTGTTGGTGCAGGACGTAATCGCGGCGATGACGACATCGCCGTGATGCATGGCGGCGTCGGTTCCGGCTAGCGGCACGGAAATTTTGCGCGTTTCGGGCGTGACCTTGAAGCTGGCGGAAAGTTCTTTTTCGAATTCGGTCGCGACGCTGCCAAGTTCGACGCGATCCTGCGGGCGTTTCGGGCCCGCCAGCGACGGCTTGACCGTGGACAGGTCGAGCGACAGCGCGTCGGTGAAAACGGGGTCGGGTGAGGTTTCGTCGCGCCACATGCCTTGCGCCTTGGCGTAGGCTTCGACCAGCGCGACGCGTTCGGGATCGCGCCCGGTGAATTTAAGGTAATTGATCGTCTCGGCATCGATCGGGAAAATGCCGCAGGTCGCGCCATATTCGGGCGCCATATTGGCAATCGTCGCCCGGTCGGCCAGCGGCATCGTGTTGAGGCCGGAGCCGTAAAATTCGACGAATTTCCCGACCACGCCTTTCTTGCGCAGCATCTGCGTCACGGTCAGGACAAGGTCGGTCGCGGTGGCACCCTCGGGCAGTTTTCCGGTCAGCTTGAAGCCGACGACTTCGGGGATCAGCATCGATACGGGCTGGCCCAGCATCGCGGCTTCGGCTTCGATGCCGCCGACGCCCCAGCCGAGGACCGCAAGCCCGTTGACCATCGTGGTGTGGCTGTCGGTTCCGACGCAGGTGTCGGGATAGGCGATCGTATCGCCGTTCTGGTCGGTGTCGGACCATACCGTCTGCGCCAGATATTCAAGATTGACCTGATGGCAGATGCCGGTACCGGGCGGCACGACGCGGAAATTGGCGAAGGATTTTTGCGCCCATTTCAGGAATTCGTAACGTTCGCCGTTGCGTTCGAACTCGCGCTCGACGTTTTTGGAAAAAGCGTCCTTGTTGCCGAAATAATCGATCATGACCGAATGGTCGATGACGAGATCGACGGGGCACAGCGGGTTGATTTTCTTCGGATCGCCGTTTGCAGCAATGGTTGCATCGCGCATCGCGGCAAGGTCGGCCACGGCGGGAACGCCGGTGAAATCCTGCATCAGCACGCGCGCGGGACGATAGGCGACTTCGGCATTGCTGCGGAAGGTCTTGAGCCATTCGCCGATGGCCTTGATATCGTCGACCGTGACCGAACGCCCGTCTTCGTACCGCAGAAGATTTTCGAGCAGGACTTTGAGGCTGTAGGGCAGCCGCGCGAGCGAACCGAGCGTCTGTTCGGCGGATTTGAGACTGTAATAGGCGTAAGTCTTGCCGCCCGCCTGCAGGGTCTGACGGGTTTTGAGCGTGTCTTGGCCGGTCTGGATGGGCATGGGATGTCCTGACTTTCGCGTAAAAGATATGAGGAGGGAGTTGACCGTCGAAATGCGTTGAGTAAGGTTAACCCCAGAGTCCGTTCGACTCAACAGCTTCTTACCCCTGTTTTCCCATTTTCCATGCGAATCATGACGTCCAGCCAACCTGTTTTGCGCATCCTCCTTGCCGGAGGGGTGATTTTGACGGCGATGCTTGTCCTGCCCCGCGGTGCGCGGGCGGCGTTGTCGTTCTGCAACCGTACGCAGGCGCCGATCGAGGCCGCAATCGGCTATCACGGCGACACTGGCGGCGGCGACCGCGACTGGGTCTCCGAAGGATGGTGGCGCATCGAGCCCGGCCAGTGCGCGCGCGTCTATGGCGAGAATCTGACGCAGCGTTTCTATTTTTATTACGCCTATGCGCTGACCCAGACGGCGAAGGATACGCCGCCGACAGTGTGGGCGGGCAAATACACGCTATGTACCGGCGACAAGGCGTTCCGCATCCGCGGCGACAACAATTGCATCGCGCGCGGCTATCGCGCGACCGGGTTCCACGAACTCGACACCGGCGGCTCCGCGCCCGACTATACGCTCGACTTCAAGGATTCTTCATCCACGCAGTAAGAAACGCGGTCATCGCGGGCGACGTCCAGTTCGTGCCGCCTTTGATGCGCGCGGTCTCGCGCCCCTGCGGGTCGATCAAAATCGTCGTCGGCACGCCGGACAGGTGAAAAAGCTGCGGCGCGATATCTGCCGGATCCCGCGCGATTTGCAAATGCGCGATGCCGTGGGCGCGGTAAAAGGCGGCCAGCCCGTCGCCGTCGCTGTTTTCGGATACGGGTAAAATCGTCAGCCTGGAACCGAAACGGGCCTGCAGCGCGTCGAGCGATGGCAATTCGTGGACGCAAGGGCTACACCATGTCGCCCAGAAATTAAGCAGGACGTAATGCCCGTGATAATCGGACAGCGCATGCTGCGCGCCGCCGCGATCCTCGAACACGAAAGGCGGCGCGGCTTTGGGGGCGTATTGCTGCGGCACCGTCGCCGCGCGGGCGGAAGCGAAGGCCGGAAGCAGCGCGAACGCGGCGATGAGCGCGCCCGCTATTTCTTTCCGAAATCGAGTCCGAAGGCGCGATAGAAATCGGGGCGGTCTTGCCATTTTTCGTCCGTTTTGACGTTGAGAAACAAATGGATCTTGCGGTCGAACAGGCGCGCCAGGTCGGCGCGGGCGGATTCGCCGATGCTTTTGATGCGCGCCCCGCCTTTGCCCAACACGATGGCGCGGTGATTGTCGCGCGCGACGACGATGGTCTGGCGGATGACGGCGGAGCCGTCGCGTTTTTCTTCCAGGCTTTCGGGCAGCACGGCCGCGCCGTAGGGCAGTTCCTGCTGAAGCTGGCGGTAAAGCTGCTCGCGCGTCATTTCGGCGGCGAGGATTTGCGCGGGCAGGTCGCTGATCTGGTCGGCGTCGAAAAACCACGGGCTTTCCGGCATTTTCTTTTGCAGATGTTTTTTCAAATCCTCGACGCCGTCGCCTTTAAGCGCCGAGATCATGAAGATGTCGGAGAAAATCCCCGTATCGTTCAGCTTGGCGGCAAGCGGCAGCAATCGTGCCGGGTCGATGGCATCGACCTTGTTGAGTGCGAGGATAAGGGGCTGCTTGCGCGCCTTGAGTTCATCGAGGATGCTTTCGGTTTTTTCGTCGAGCCGTTTCGACGCGTCGATCAGAAGCACGGCCGCGTCGGCGTCGTCGATGCTGTTCCATGCCGCCTGCACCATGGCGCGATCGAGGCGGCGCTTGGGCGCGAAAATGCCGGGCGTGTCGATGAAGCTGATCTGCGTGTCGCCTTCGCTCAGGATGCCGAGCGTGCGGATGCGCGTCGTCTGCGCCTTGGGGCTGACGATCGAGATTTTCTGCCCGATCAGCTGGTTGAGCAAAGTCGATTTGCCCGCGTTCGGCGCGCCGATCAGCGCGACGAACCCGGCATGGGTTTTTTTCGGTTTGGCCGCGGCTTTGGGTTTCGTGGCGGGTTTATTTGCTTTTTTTGTCACCGCGCACCTTTTCGAGCAGCAATGCGGCGGCGGATTTTTGCGCCGCGCGTTTGGAATCGCCTTCGGCCTGCACCGGGTCGAAGCCTTTGACGCTGGCTTCGATCAGGAATTTCGGCGCGTGCGCCGGGCCGGAATTGGAAACGGTGCGGTAGGACGGCAAAGGCAGTCCGTGCCCCTGCGCCCATTCCTGCAACGCCGTCTTGGGGTCGGCGGGCGTTTCGCTGACCGCGATGCCGCTTTGCCAGAAACGGCGAATGAAAGCGCGCGCGGCTTCGAACCCGCCGTCGAGATAAAGCGCCCCGATCACCGCTTCCATCGCGTCGGGCAGGGTGGCGAGGTTTTTGCGCGCCGCGCTCGCGTCCTCGCCGCGCGCAAGGCGCACGAAATCGCCCAGCCCGATCTCGCGCGCCACGGCGCGCAGAGCCTCGCGGTTGACGAGCGCGGCATGCCGCTTGGCCATTTCGCCTTCGGCTGCGTCGGGAAAGCTTTCGTAAAGCCATTCGGCGATGACGAGGCCGAGCACGCGGTCGCCGAGGAATTCGAGCCGTTCGTAGGGCATGCCGCCTTTTTTATTTGGGCGCGACTGCTCTGCGGTACGTCCGTTTTGCGGACTTCCCGCAACCGCGACTGCGCCTTTGCCGCGCTTGTTTGCGCCCGCAAGCGACGGGTGCGTTAGTGCGTCCTCGAGCAGGCGCGGCGCTGCGAAGGCATGGCCAAGCTTTTCAGCCAGCAGTTTGGCGTCGGGTCTGGTTTGCGGCGATGCCATCTGACTAATCTATTGTCGTGAAAAGCCGTGACCAGCGCACCGTCCACGGCCATGTCCAGAATTCCCAGAACGGCGTGCCGGGGTCGATCGAGAAGAAGATGAAATCGGCCTTGCCGACAAGGTCTCCGGCGGGAACGAAGCCGACGCCGCTGCGCGGATCGCGGCTGTCGCTCGAATTGTCGCGGTTGTCGCCCATGAAGAAATAATGGCCGGGAGGCACCACGAAAACCTTGGTGTTGTCGAGCGGCTGGTTGTCGCCGAAAGTGCGGATGACATGGGTCGGCCCGTCGGGCAGGTGTTCGAGATAGTCGACCGCATTCGCAGGATAAGGCGTGTCCTGTTCGGCGACGGGATGGGCGAGCCGGTCGCGTTCGACCGGGACATTGTTGACGTAAAGGATGCCCTGGCGCATCTGCACCGTGTCGCCGGGCAGGCCGATCACGCGCTTGATGTAGTCGATCGACGGGTCGCGCGGCAACTTGAACACGATCACGTCGCCGCGATGCGGTTCGGAACCGAAGATACGGCCTTTGAACGGGAACAATCCCCAGAAAGTGCCGTTCGAGCCGTAGCCATAGGAGAATTTCGAGACGAACAGATAATCGCCGACCAGAAGCGTCGGAATCATCGAGCCCGAAGGGATATTGAACGGTTCGAAGGCGAAAGTGCGGATAACGAGCGCGATCAGGAGCGCGGCGACGATGGTGCGGAAGGTTTCCTTGCCGGTGTCGAGGGCGGAGGGTTCGGCTGCGGTTTCGGGTTTTGCTGCTGCGGGGGCTTGGGGCTTGGTTTTTTCGGCCATTGCGCGTCCTTGATTGCTGAGGCCCGCAGTAAAGGCCATGGGGGCGCGGCAAGTCAACGGCGGATATTTCCGTTGAAAAATAGGCAGTTGGACCCAACCCGGTCGTTGTGCCGGGGATGTGAAAGTAATGTGCGAATTGATCGAAAGGGCGCAGTCGGGTAATTTCGACGGGCGCAAGGAAACGCTTTTTTAAGGATATTTTTTAAGGAAAATCAAACACGTGACCGGAAGATACCCATCCATGGCCGCCGTCAAGCGGGAGCAATTTTCGCCGACGCGCGCGCCGCAGCAGCGTAGGCCGCCACCGCGCAGTAGGCGCAGCAGGCCGCGCGGGAAACTCCGCTCGGCTTTTTCTCCCATTCCGGGTTCGTCGGGGCCGAAAAGCGGGCGCGGCGAGTCTTTGCCCATCATCTGCGGCAATGAATCCACCATTCTTGGCGCCGCCCATTCGGCAGCCGGTTTTTACGCGACTGCCAGTTATCATTGGTGGAACAACCTCGATTATATGGCGATGTACAGGCTGACGGCGACGGCGAGAGGCGTGGTTGCCGCCGGCATGCAAATCGCGAGCTATATGAAGGTCAGCGCGGCGGTCGCTTTTTGCACCCAGTTTTTGCCTTACGCGGCGATGGCGGGCATCGCCAGTACGCTTCACCTCGGCGCGGCGGCGGCTTTTTGCGTCCATTTCCTTCCGCTCATAACCTTGGCTGCCGCAGCCGTAGCCGTCCGCGCCACCTGCAAAAATACCAGGATCAGCCGGATGAACAGGGCATCGATTGGCGCTTCCGCGCTCATGCTCGCGGCCAACACGTTCCCGCTAATCAGCCAAAGCTATTTCATGCCGGCGCTGACCAAGGCTTACGGCGCGTTTTTGACCATGCGGAATGGGAAAACGCTTCTGTCGGCCAAATGGCGCAAGCAGGCCAAATGGTGGCACAAGACGATGGCCGTCGCCGGTTTCGTCGCGAGCGCATCCGTGTTCGAGCCTGAAATTCGAGGGTTCTTCCCGTCGCACGAAACGCATGTCGTGCGGCCCTATGATAGCGATCCGCCGGTTCCGGAGTCGATGCTTCCGCAAAGCTCGTCGCCTTTCGTGCTGAAGCATGGGCAGGAATGCCGTGTGTCGGATTATTATGGCTGGCGCGTCAATCCTTTTACGCATAAAGGGGAAGAGCTGCATCCCGGCATTGATCTCGCGACCGCCAAGGGAACCCCGGTTCATGACGTCGTTTCCGGCACTGTGAAGTTCGTCGGCGAAAAAAGCGGGTATGGGCAGCATGTGGTCGAAGTCGAAAGCGTCGCGCCAGATGGCGAACATATACGCATCAGATACGGGCATATGGAAGATGCCTATGTCCGCGTAGGCCAGCATGTCGAAAACGGTGTTGTCATTGGCCGCGTCGGCAGTGAAGGAAGGTCAACTGGCCCCCATTTGCATCTCGAAAAAGACGTGTTTGACCGCGAGAGTGGAAAATGGACGTCGGAAGATCCTTTGTGGGAAGAGCAGATTTTCGACGCGCTTCAGAAACAGCGCTGCACAGGATGGCAGACTGGCCGGCCTACTGTGCCGCAGCCTCTCCAGCTAGCTGTCTAGGCGCGTTTTTCGCGCCGCCGTTGGGCCGATGTCGGGATGCGCATCGCTTCGCGGTATTTGGCGACCGTGCGTCGCGCGACGTCGATGCCCTCGCCGCGCAATTTCATCGAAAGATGCTCGTCGGACAAAATCGCGGCCGGTTTTTCCGCGTCGATTAATTTCCGGATGCGCTCGCGCACCGCTTCGGACGACATGTCCGCGCCGCCGTCGCTGCGCGACAAAGCGGTGGTGAAGAAATATTTCAGTTCGAACATGCCGCGCGGCGTCGCGATATATTTGTGCTGCGTGACGCGGCTGACGGTCGATTCATGCATGCCGACCAGCGCGGCGATGTCTTTGAGGATCAGCGGTTTCAGATGCTGCACGCCATGGACGAAAAACGCGTCCTGCTGGCGCACGATCTCGGACGCGACTTTCAAAATCGTGGTCGCGCGCTGATGCAGCGCCTTGACCAGCCAGTTCGCCTGCTGCCAGCGGTCGGCGATATATTCCTTGTCGGATTTTTTGCAGGCCGAAGCCTGGATTTGCGCATAGTAACGTTCATTCGCCAGCACGCGCGGCAGCGTGTCGGTGTTAAGTTCGACATGCCATTTGTCGCCGGGAAGCGGACGCAGCATGACGTCCGGCGCGATCGGTTGCGCGACGTCGGATGTGAAAGCGGCGGCGGGTTTCGGGTTCAGCGCGCGGATTTCCGCAATCATGTCGGCGAGGTCTTCGGCATCGACATTGCAGATTTTCATCAGCGCGGCATGGTCGCGCCGCGCCAGCCGGTCGAGATTTTGTAAGAGAAGCCCCATCGCCGGGTCGAGCCGGTCTTTTTCGCATAATTGCAGCGCGAGGCATTCGTGGAGAGAGCGCGCGAAAATGCCGCACGGGTCGAGCCGTTGCAGCCGCGCGACGATGCGTTCGAAATGTTCTTCGTCCGCGCCGAGCTGCGTGCGGACGAGGTCGAGATCGGCGGGCAGATACCCGGCCTCGTCGAGCAGCTCGACCAAAGCAGTCGCGATCATGCGGTCGGCGGGGCCGACGAAATCGACATGGATCTGTTCGAGCAGATGCGCGCGCAAACTCGGTTTTTCGGCCACGGTTTCGGCCAGCGAAAAATCGTCGCGGTCGAACGAACCGCCGGAACCGGATGCGGCGAAGCGCTCTTCTCCGGCATAGCCGTCGCTGGCCCACGGGTCTTCGTCATTGCCGCCCGCGACGGTTTCGCTGTCCGACCCGGACAGGGGCGCAGGGTCGGCACTGTCCGCGCCGGAGACAGGATTTTCCTGCCGGTCGGCGTCGCGCAGGCTTGAAAAATCTTCTGCCTCGGCCTTTTCGAGCAGGGGATTTTGCTCCATTTCCTCGGTAATGAAGTCGCCAAGTTCGAGGTTCGACATTTGCAGCAGTTTGATCGCCTGCTGCAATTGCGGCGTCATTACAAGGGTCTGGCTCTGTCTTTGGTCGAGGCGAGGTACGATGCTCATGAAGGCAGGATAGGGCAGGAACCTTAAGGAATCATTGAGATCTGATAATTTGGCATTATTTTTGCATGAAAGGCAAGCATCTGAAACATTCCCCATTGCTTTTTATGGACGATGGGGTATTTTCTGCGCGTCATATGGATGGTTGGAAGGGGGTGGGCCGAAAGCCCGCCTTTTTTATTATCCGCGCAGGCTCTTCATTCTGGAAACGGAACGGGTTAAGAATTCATGTCGAAAGACGTCGAGCGCAAAGTTGCCGATCTGATCGCGGACGGGATTGCCGCGATGGGGTACGAGCTCGTCCGCGTGCGGATCATGGGCGGCGGCAAGCATGCCGCGCTGCAGATCATGGCCGAACGCAAGGACGGTTCCGGCATGACGGTCGAGGATTGCGCCGCGATCAGCCGGCAGGCGTCGGAAAAGATCGAAGCCGACCCGGCGCTGGCGGAACGGTACGCGCTCGAAGTCAGCTCGCCCGGGATCGACCGGCCTTTGGTCAGGATGAAGGATTACGAACGTTACAAAGGGCATGTCGCCAAAATCGAGCTCGACGCGCCCGTCGAAGGCAGGAAAAAGTTTGAAGGCAAGATCGCGCGCGTCGCGGGCGACGCGATTGTTTTTGAAGCCGACAAAGAAAGTTTGAGCGTGCCTTTCGCCGCAATCGAAAAGGCCAAGCTGATCATGACCGACGAACTGTTGAAAGCCGCCATGAGCGGAAAAGCAAGTCACTAGGAGAGAAAGAAATGGAACTGCTGCAAGTTGCCGATGTGGTGTCCCGCGAAAAGGGGATCGAGCGCGATGAAGTTCTGGTCGCGATGGAGCAGGCGATTCAGAAAGCCGGACGCGCAAAGTATGGCCACGAACACGACATCCGCGCCGAAATCGACCGCAAGACCGGGGAGGTTTCGCTGCAACGCTGGCTCGAAGTGGCGGACCCGGTCGAAAACGAATTCACGCAAATTACGATCAAGGCGGCCAAGAAAACCAAGCCCGACGCGCAAGTCGGCGATTTCATCGTCGACGACCTGCCGCCCATCGAAATGGGCCGCATCGCGGCGCAGACGGCCAAGCAAGTCATCGTGCAGAAAGTGCGCGAGGCCGAACGTCACCGCCAGTACGAGGAATACAAGGACCGCACCGGCGAAGTCATCAGCGGCATCGTCAAGCGCGTCGAATACGGCAATATCACGGTCGATCTGGGCCGCACCGAAGCGATGCTGCGCCGCGACGAATCCCTGCCGCGCGAGCATTTCAAGAACGGCGACCGCGTCCGTGCCTATATCTACGACGTGCGCGAGGAACAGCGCGGCCCGCAGATTTTCCTGTCGCGCACGCATCCTTTGTTCATGGCCAAGCTGTTCACGCAGGAAGTGCCGGAAATCTATGACGGCGTGATCGAAATCAAATCGGTCGCGCGCGATCCCGGCAGCCGTGCGAAAATCGCCGTCGTGTCGAACGACAGCGGCATCGACCCGGTCGGCGCCTGCGTCGGCATGCGCGGCAGCCGCGTTCAGGCCGTCGTCGGCGAGCTTCAGGGCGAAAAGATCGACATCATCCCGTGGTCGTCCGACCCTGCCACCTTCGTCGTCAACGCGCTCGCGCCCGCCGAAGTGGCCAAGGTCGTGCTGGACGAAGACAATCACCGCATGGATGTTGTCGTTCCCGACGAACAATTGTCGCTCGCCATCGGGCGGCGCGGGCAGAATGTGCGCCTTGCCTCGATGCTGACCGGCTGGGATATCGACATCCTGACCGAAAAGGAAGAAAGCGAACGCCGCCAGCAGGAAGTCGCGTCGCGCACCGCCCTGTTCATCGAAGCTCTGGCGGTCGACGACGTTATCGCGCATCTGCTCGTGACCGAAGGCTTTACCCGGGTCGAGCAGATCGCCGAAACGCCGGTCGACGAGTTGGCCGAAATCGAAGGTTTCGATGCCGAAGTCGGCGGCGAACTTCAGGAACGCGCCCGCAACTGGCTGGCCGAAAACGCGGCCAAGCTCGAAGCGCAGCGCAAGGAATTCGGCGTCGTCGACGATGTCGTCGCACTGCCGGGGCTTTCCATCGAAATGGCGGTCAAGCTTGGCGGCAAGGGCATCAAGACGCTCGACGACGTCGCCGATCTGGCCTCAGACGAATTGCGCGAAATCGTCGGCGAAGACGAACTGACCGAAGGCGTAGCCAATGAAATCATCATGGCCGCGCGCGCGCATTGGTTTAACGACGACGCGCCCGCGTCGGCGTCGTGAGATGAGGTGCAACGGAACATATGACAGCGGCTCTCAAAATCGCTTCGGACAGGAAGGGCGCGCCGGCATCCGGCGAACGCCGCTGTCTTGCCACGGGCGCGATGAAGCCGCGCGCGGAAATGATCCGTTTCGTCATAGGGCCGGATAAAAGCGTCGTCCCTGATCTGGCCGAAAATCTGCCTGGCGCCGGCCTGTGGGTTACGGCCTCAAGCGATGCAGTGACGCTCGCGGCGAAGAAAAACCTGTTCGCCAAAGCCGCGAAAACCCAAGCCAAACCAGCTGAAGACCTTGCCGCGCAGGTGTCCGTGCTTTTGCGCGCGCGCTGCCTGAGCCTGATGGGGCTGGCCAAGGGCGCGGGCGTCGCGGTCTTGGGCGAAAGCCAGACCGAGGCCGCGCTGCGTTCGGGCGATATCGTTTTTCATCTGCGCGCCGCCGATGCCGCGCGCGTTCTCGACAACCGCCACGCCGTGCCCGAATGCGCGCTGTTTTCGCGCGAAGAGCTTGGCGCGGCGTTCGGCTATGGGCAGATCGTCTATGCGGGGCTCGCGCCGCACGGGCTGACTGAAAAAATCGAAAAGGAAGCGATCCGGCTTCAGCGCATGACAGGAAGGCAAGAGCAGTAAAATGACCGACGAAAAGAAAAAAGTTTTGAGCCTCGGAAGCGGAACCGGAGCCAAGCCCAAAAAGCTGGAACTGAAGAAGCCGGTTTCCGTCGGCGCGAGTTC
>JAGWKW010000026.1 GCA_028865155.1 Alphaproteobacteria bacterium | reverse complement strand
AGGAAACCCCGATTTTCACCACGGCCTGAAAAGATTTTGAACAGGCTCTGGGGAAAACCGAAACGGATGCAGGGTTGAACTTCTAGATCATTGTTCCCATATTGGCCAGTACTGGGGTTCCAAAACCATTCTTGGGTCCAAACTCAATAACTTCATGGCATCTTTATGACCGAAAATGCATCCTCGCTCTGGCACGGCACGACCATCGTCGCCGTCCGCAAAGGCGACAAGGTCGTCGTCGCTGGCGACGGGCAGGTGTCGATGGGCAATACCGTCGTCAAAGCCAACGCGCGCAAGGTGCGCCGGTTGAAATCCGGCGCCTATGACGTGATCGGCGGTTTCGCGGGCGCGACCGCCGACGCGTTCGCTTTGTTCGAGCGGCTTGAAGCCAAGCTTGAAAAACATCCGGGCCAGCTGATGCGCGCCTGCGTCGAAATGGCCAAGGACTGGCGCACCGACCGTTATCTGCGCCGTCTCGAAGCCATGATGGCCGTGGCCGATAAAAGCACCAGCCTGATCCTGTCCGGAACCGGCGACGTGCTGGAACCCGAAGACGGGCTGATCGGCATCGGTTCGGGCGGGCCTTATGCGCTGTCTGCCGCGCGTGCGCTCATCGACCGCGCCGATATGGATGCGGAAAGCATCGCGCGCAAGGCGCTCGACATTGCTGCCGGAATTTGCGTCTTCACCAACACCAATGTGACTTTGGAAAGTATCGATTTGTCATGACCGCATTGTCTCCGCGCGAAATTACCGCAGAACTCGACCGCTATATCGTCGGCCAGGACGAGGCCAAGCGCGCCGTCGCCATCGCCTTGCGCAACCGCTGGCGGCGGCAACAGCTTCCCGACGATTTGCGCGAAGAAGTGATGCCGAAAAACATCCTGATGATCGGCCCCACGGGCGTCGGCAAGACCGAGATCGCGCGCAGGCTGGCGAAGCTGGCGCAGGCGCCGTTCTTCAAGGTCGAAGCGACCAAATTCACCGAAGTCGGTTATGTCGGGCGCGATGTCGAACAGATCGTGCGCGACCTTGTCGATGTCGCGATCAAGATGGTGCGCGAGCGCATGAGCAAGGACGTCGATCCGCGCGCCGAAAAAGCCGCCGAGGAACGCGTGCTGGACGCGCTGGTCGGCGAAAGCGCGACGCCAGAAACGCGCACCAAATTCCGCCATATGCTGCATGACGGCGAACTCGACGACCGCGAGATCGAAATCCAGGTGCAGGACAATCCGCAGGGCGGCATGCCGCTGTTCGACATTCCGGGCATGCCGGGCGCGCAAATGGGCATGTTCAATCTCGGCGACATGCTCGGCAAGATGGGCGGGCCGCGCACCAAGACGCGCAAGCTTCCGGTGCATGAGGCGCTCGAGGCTTTGCATGCGGAAGAATCCGAAAAGCTGCTCGATATGGACAAGGTCGTGAACGAAGCTTTGGATGCGGTCGAGCAGAACGGCATCGTCTTTCTCGATGAAATCGACAAGATCGCGGCGCGTTCCGAGGGCTTGCGCGGCGGCGGCGATGTCAGCCGCGAAGGCGTGCAGCGCGATTTGCTGCCGCTGATCGAAGGCACGACGGTCTCGACCAAATACGGTTCCGTCCGCACCGACCACATTCTGTTCATCGCTTCGGGCGCGTTTCATATCGCCAAGCCTTCCGACCTTCTGCCCGAATTGCAGGGGCGGTTGCCGATCCGCGTCGAATTGAAGCCTTTGTCGCAGGAGGATTTCAAACGCATCCTGACCGAGCCGGAAGCGAGTTTGATTAAGCAGTACAAGGCGCTGCTCGACACGGAAAAGGTCACGCTGGTTTTCGGCGACGATGCCATCGACGAGCTTGCGCGGCTGGCGGCCGAGATCAATGCCGGGGTCGAAAATATCGGCGCGCGGCGGCTGCATACGCTGCTGGAAAAGCTTCTTGAGGAAATTAGTTTCGACGCCAGCGACAAGCCCGGCAGCACCATCGAAATCGACGCGACCTATGTCTCGGCGCGGCTCAGCGAACTGGCCCAAAACACTGATTTATCGAAGTTTATTTTGTAGTTGGCGGGCCTGGCTGCCGCAAAGCAGCAATTAGTTAACCAAAAATAAAGGTTTGCTTGAAGTTAACGATTTTATGCCATACTATAGGAATATAGAAGAATGGCTTTATGCGAGGCTAGCAATGGCAATTTCGCCCTTAAGACGATGGAATGGAACCGGCAGCGAGGTGACAATGCTCGATTGCGGTTTTCGTGGCGCGCAGGCTTTTTGCGGCAACAACCCTGCGATCCCGCTTATGGTCGGCCCCGGCGCGCGTCTTGCTGCTGTTATCGGTGGTGGTCCGTCGGGTGTATCGGGTGTGAGCCATAGCACGGCGTTCCCAGGGCTTGATATAGCGTAAAATCAGAACAACCGGTTTTTTGAAAAGCGCGCTTCGGCGCGCTTTTTTGTTTTGCACAAAAATTTTTCCGAATAGCGCGGGAAAATTAAAAGATGCTTAACCAAACTATGGTGAAGTGTGGGCATAGAGATAGAAAAATTATTTTTATACGGGTGTTGGCATGACTATGCGCAGACAATTCCGAACGGCGAGGAAGATAGAGCCCAAAGGCGTGCAGACTGCACTGGCCGGTATGTTGGTTGGCGCAGTAATGGCTTTCGTTCCTTTGGAAGGCGCACACGCCAAAATGGCGGATCATATAGATTCCGCGATGGTTCCCCGTAATGCCATCCAGGTTAAATTGTCCGACGCTCTGGAAATCGCCAAAGGCTCCGGACATCTCGACGCGGTCGCGTCGCAAAAAGCCTGGGATGAATTCCAGTTGCCCGGCGCCAAGATCATGGCTCAAATCAACGGGCCGGCCCCCAAGGCCCGCTTTCAGGACATGACAAGCGGGTACGGCAAGAGCCAGCCTTCTATGCGGGTAAATCCGACGGCCGGGCTTAGGCTCTAACCCCGGGTTTCCACCACAACCCATTGTGAATCGGGCTGCGACGCGTCGCGCGAAAAGGCCCATGTGTCCGTGACTTCTTCCGTCTTGCCTTCGCCGCCGCCGATGACCGTGCCATGCGCGTCGCGCAAAATATTTTCCTGATCGCTGACGAATTTGACGATGACATAGGCCTGGCTGCCTTCGGCGCGCGCTGCGACGGCTTCTGCCTCCTTGATGTTCAGGACGCGGGTTTGCGCGGTTTGGCCCGCTGCGCGCCGCGCGCCCGCCGCCTGGCGGAAATGCGACAGAAGCGCGGGTGACAGCAAAGGCGCGACGCCGTCCATGTCGCCCGTGGCGTAAGCCGTGACGATGGCGGTGAAGGTCGCGCGTGCATTTTGTAAAAACTGCTTCTCGTCGAACGAAGCGTCCACGGCTTTGACCTGCGCCAGCCCCCCGGCCAGCGAGGCGGGTGGAAGCTCCGGATGAAGAAGCGGGGAGAGCGGCAGGGCATGTTCCGCATCCGCGTCCTGCGTTTGGGTATTCCCTCCGGCGAAGGGCGCATCGGAGTCATCCTGTTTCGGCGCGGGCTTCTTGGCCTCCGGCGGCTGCGCGAACGGGTTGGGCTGGCGGGGTTCGTCCTCGTCGCGCCTGCCCAGCAGAACCCATAACCGGCCCAGCAGAAGGACGGCGATCACGGCATAGACGACGATGTCGATATCTATATGCATTTGCGCGAGTATATCCCCGTGGCCGATTGCGGAGAAGCCCTATCCATGATAGGCACGGACAGGAGTTTCAAGGAGCAAAACATGACCGATTCGCCCACAACGCCCACTCAGATTCAGATCGGGCTCGGCGCCCAGTATATCAAGGATTTTTCGTTCGAAAATCCTAACGCGCCGCAGATTTTCGCCGAATTGCAGACCCAGCCGCAAATGTCGATCGATGTCGACGTCATGTCGCGCGCCCTTGGCGACGGGGCGTTCGAGTCGGTGCTGCGCCTCAAGGTCGCGGCGAAAATCGGCGAGAAAACGGCCTTCATCGCCGAACTGGCCTATGCCGGGATGTTCGGCCTGCCGCAGCAGTTGCCCGAAGACCAGCTCAAGCTGTTTTTGCTGGTCGAGGCGCCGCGCCTCCTGTTCCCCTTCGCGCGCGCGGTCATATCCAACGCCGTGCGCGAAGCCGGATTCCCCAATATAATCATTCAGCCGGTCGATTTCCTGTCGCTCTATGCCGCGCAGAGCGGCACGGTCAGGGCGATGCAGGCCGTGGGCGCTGCGTAAACCTCTTGTTAACCATAAAAGGTGACAGGAAGCCGAAGCCGGGCTTATAATTACTTATTAACCATCATTGGTTAAAAGTTAAAAGACAGGTTTCGGGCGCCGTTCCGGGGCCGCACTTTTGGTGGAGTTGCCGTGGCCGAAGACGACAAAAAGAAAAACGCCGACGAAGAAGAGCGGGGAGACGGCGCCGAAGGCGAAGTGAGCGAAGAAGAAGCCCAAGCCGCTGCCGCCAAAAAAAAGAAAAAAAAGCTGATGATCATCATCGGCGCAGTCGTGGCCGTCCTGATTCTGGGCGGTGGCGGCGCGGGATATTACTTCATGTCCAAAGGCGCGGCGGCCGCAGCCGGGAAAGCGGCGGCCGCAGCCGCAGCCGACCAGGGCAAGCCGGTTTATTATTCGCTCGGCGACATGATCGTGAATTTGGCGGGCGGCGGCAAGCATCCGCATTATCTCAAGGTCAAGGTCGTGCTTGAACTCGCCTCGGCCAAGGACGTTCCGCTGATCAAGGCGATCCAGCCGCGCATCGTCGACAATTTCCAGGTCTATTTGCGCGAATTGCGGATCGAGGATCTGCGCGGCTCCGCCGGTATGTACCGGCTGCGCGAAGAGCTTTTGATGCGCGTGACCGAAGCCGCGCAGCCGGTCAGGGTGCGCGACGTGCTGTTCCAGGAAATGCTGGTTCAATGAGAACTTGTTCACAAAGCTCGCCCTGTTGGGCTGCAAATCGCCGTTCTTCGGATTTTCTCTGCTCACGTATATTGAATACGCTGCGCGAGAAAATCCGAAGAACGGCGATTTTCGCCTCAACATTGCGGCTTTGTGAACAAGTTCTGATCCTCGATCTTCAAACTCCGTGCGGAGCGCGCCATGGCTGACACGCCGGAAATGAGCGAAGAAGAAAAGATGGCCGCCGAATGGGCAGCCACCGAGGGCGAGGGCGGTGGCGCTGAAGGGGGGGGCACCGACGCGCGCGTGCTGAGCCAGAACGAGATCGACAGCCTGCTCGGCTTCGGCGACGCGGCCGACGGCGATCAGGAAAATTCCGGCATCATGGCGCTCATCAACAGCGCGCTGGTCAATTACGAGCGCCTGCCGATGCTCGAAGTCGTGTTCGACCGGCTTGTGCGCATGATGTCGACCTCCTTGCGCAATTTCACGTCGGACAACGTCGAAGTCAGCCTCGACCAGATCACATCCGTGCGTTTCGGCGATTACCTGAACTCGATCCCGCTGCCGGCCATGCTGTGCGTGTTCAAGGCCGAGGAATGGGACAATTCCGGCCTGATGACCATCGACAGCGCGATGATCTATTCGATCGTCGACGTTTTGCTGGGCGGGCGCCGCGGCACGGCGCAGATGCGCATCGAAGGGCGACCTTATACGACCATCGAGCGCAATCTAGTCGAACGGCTGGTGCGCGTCGTGCTGGCCGACATGTCGGGCGCGTTCGATCCGCTGTCGCCCGTCACGTTTCGCTTCGACCGGCTGGAGACCAATCCGCGTTTTGCCACCATCGCGCGCCCGGCCAACGCCGCCGTTCTGGCCAAGCTGCGCATCGATATGGAAGACCGCGGCGGGCGCATCGAAATCCTGATCCCTTATGCGACGCTGGAGCCGATCCGCGAATTGCTGCTTCAGATGTTCATGGGCGAAAAATTCGGCCGCGACAGCATCTGGGAAACCCATTTGGGCAACGAATTGCTGATGACCGACATGAAGGTGCGCGCGGTTCTCGATGAGGTCACCGTGTCGCTTTACGACGTCATGAACTGGAAGCCGGGGTCGCGCCTGATGCTCAACGTCAAGGCCGACGACCTTGTCGCGCTGCGCGCGGGCGACGTGACCCTGTTCCAGGGGCATATGGGCTCGCTGAACGGCCATGTCGCCGTGCGCGTCGAAAACGTGACGTTGCGCTCGTCCGAAGGGGAGGATCTATGACCGCCTGGGTCGGCATTATCCTCGACGCCCTTTTGATCCTCGTCGTCGGCACCGGCGTGGTGCAGGCGATGCGCCTGATCCGCCAGCTGCGCGATTTGCGCGCGGGCCGCGCCGAGATGGAGCGTTTCGTCAAGCAGTTCAACGGCGCGGTGACGCGGGCCGAAGCGGGCATCAAGAATCTGCGCGCCGCCGCGCGCGACAGCGGCGACGATCTCGAAAAGCTTCTCGACCGCGCCGCGATGGTGCGCGACGAGCTGACCTTCATCGTCGAAAGCGCCGACAGCGTAGCCGAGCGGCTGAGCGTGACGGCGTCGGGCGTCTTGCACAGCGACCGGGCGTCCGCAGCCAAGTCTGCGCCGGCCGAAGCCAAAAAGGCCGCCAACAAGGATGCCGCGCCGCCGGAACAGGCCGAGCGCGCGCCGCAAAAACCTGCGGCAGCCGCGAAGGATCCTGCGCCGCAGCCGTCGTCGCGCGCCGAAAAAGAACTGATGCAAGCGCTGCAGAAGCTGAAATGAGCGCGCCATGAAAAAAATCCTTCTCAGCCCGCGCTTCATTCTTCCCTTTGCCGTCTTTGTCGGCGTGCTGCTGATGGGGCTGCACGCCGCCGACCTTTGGCGCACGGTCGAATCCGGGAAACTGGCGCAACCGGCCATGGCGCAGGACGCGTCCGCATCGTCTGCATCTTCCGCCGCGTCATCGTCCGCGCCGCCGGCGGCTTCCCCTTCCGCGCCTTCTTCGTCCTCGGCCGCGTCCGCGGATTCCACGCTGTCTTCGGCCGTCGATTCAGGGGTCAATCTCGTTCCGCCGCCGTCCGACGACAGCTCGGACGGCGATATGAAAGTCCTGAAGCAGCTTGCCGAACGGCGCGCCGAGCTTGACAAGCGCGCGAACGAACTGGATATGCGCGCGCAGCTCCTCAAGGTCGCGGAGCAGCGCGTCAATCAGAAGATCAAGGAGATGGAGACGCTGCGCAAGCAGCTGCAGTCGATGGTCGATCAGGTCAACGGCGCGCAGCAGGCGCAGGTCGGCAATCTGGTCAAGATTTACGAGACCATGAAGCCTTCCGATGCGGCGCGGATTTTCGCGAAGCTCGATATGCCGGTGCTGCTCGGCGTCATCCGGCAGATGAAGCCCAAAAGCACCGCGCCCATTCTGGCTGCGATGGACCCCAACAAGGCCAAGGAAATCACCGACGCCCTGACCAGCCAGGACAAGCTGCCGCAGCCTCAATAGCCTTTTGAACAGACCCCTTGCCGTTTCGCGAAAACGGCTTATTTATAAAGGGCAACCTTAAAACAGGGTCTTTATGCTGTCTTCGCTTTTCCCGTCTCCGCAACCTGCTGGCGCCGACGCGTCCGTCAAGGACGTGACGATGGCCGGTTTCGTCGCGGATGTGATCGAGGCGTCGAAGGCCGCGCTTGTTCTGGTCGATTTTTGGGCGACCTGGCGCGGGCCGTGCAAGCAGCTGACGCCCGTTCTCGAAAAAATCGCCCGCGAGTCCAAAGGCGCGATTCGCCTTGCCAAGATCGATGTCGACCGGAACCAGCCGCTTGCGCAGCAGATGGGCGTGCAGTCCGTTCCGTCCGTTTTCGCCTTCTATCAGGGCCGCCCGGTCGACGGTTTCGCCGGGGCTTTGCCGGAATCCCAGATCAAAGCCTGGCTCGAACCGCTTTTAAAAATGACCGGCGGCGCGGGCGATACCGAAAAGGAAGATATCGACGCGGCCCTGAAGCAGGCGGCGGATTTCCTTGCCGCCAAGGACGTTGTCACGGCGCGGGCGGTTTACCTCGACATTCTCGACCGCGATCCGGAAAATGCCGCCGCTTATGCGGGCATGGCGCGTTGCGCGATGGAGGCGGGAGATGCAGCGCAGGCGCGGCAGATGCTCGACGCCGCCCCCGCTGCCATTGCCAAGGACAAGGCGCTGGATCCCGTGCGCGCCGCGCTGGAGCTGGCCGAACAGGCCGGGCAGGGCGCAGGCATGGCGGAGTTGGAGGCTAAACTGGTACAAAACCCGGCCGACCCGCAGACGCGCTTCGACCTCGCGATGGCCTGCTATGCCGCCGACCGGCGCGAAGATGCCGTCGATCACCTGCTTGAGATCGTGCGCTGCAACCGGTCATGGAACGACGACGCGGCACGCAAGCAACTGGTCAAATTTTTCGAGGCTTTCGGCCCCACAGATTCTCTGACCATCGATGCGCGCAAGCGCCTGTCGTCGATTTTGTTTTCATGAGCAGCGCCGTCCCCTTGCCGCAAATCCCGCCTTCGGCCTTGCCGATGGAACTGCCGGTCTTCCCCTTGGTGGGGGCGGTTTTGCTGCCGCAGGCGCGGCTGCCTCTCAACATTTTCGAGCCGCGCTATCTTGCGATGATCGAAGACGCGCTCGGCAAGGGCCGCATGATCGGCATGATCCAGCCCAGCGCGGCCGAGGACGTCGCCGTGCCCCCGATTTATTCGGTCGGCTGCGCAGGGCGCATCACGTCCTTCAACGAAACCGACGATGGCCGCCTGTTGATCGTTTTGACGGGCGTGTGCCGTTTCCGCGTCCTGTCCGAAACGCCGACGACCAAACTGTACCGCGCCGTGCGCCCCGACTGGAGCCCGTATTTATCGGACCTGACGCCCGAAGAACCGGAGGAAATCGACCGCGAGCGCCTGATCGGCCTTTTGCAGATTTATTTCAGGAAGCACGGCATTTCGGTGGACTGGAACGTGGTGCAGAACGCGCCCGACGACGTTCTGGTGCCGACCATCATTATGATTTCGCCGTTCGCGCCCAACGAAAAACAGGCATTGCTCGAAGCGGCGGATTTCAATACGCGCGCGCAGATGCTCGAGGCGCTGCTCGAAATGGCGGTGATGCCGCAGGGCGAAAGCGAAGCGGATATTTGCCATTAACGGCGCGGCCGACCGGAAGGTTACAGCCCGCCCATCGCGGTCAGTTTGTCGCGGCGCGGCACGAACCGCCCGCCGAGAAACGGCGTCGTCAGGAAAGTGTCGAGGCAGTCGAGCGCGACCTCCTGCCCCGTCATATGCGCACCCAGCACCAGGATGTTGGCGTCGTTATGCTGCCGCGCCAGTCTGGCCATCGTCGTGTTGAGGCACAAGGCCGCGCGGATATGGCTGTAACGGTTGGCGGTCATCGCCATCGCCTGTCCCGACATGCAGATAAGAATCCCCAGATGTTCCGGGTGCGCGCGTATGTCGAGTGCGACTTTTTGCGCGAAATCGCCGGCATCGCAGCTGGTTTCGTCGTTGGTGCCGAAGTCGGCGACCGTGTGGCCCAATTCCTTCAATCGCGTGATAAACAGCGATTTAAGGGCAAATCCTCGATGGTCGGAGGCGATATTTATCGTCAAATTTTCCATAAAATACATCATATACAATCCAACCCATACTTAAAAGCCTGTTAAATATCCAAGCCTATAATTCCCTTTATGACAGCGAAAACTGATCGCAAAGACGTGCCGCCCGAAGACGCGGCACCCAGGCGGCGCATGACCTTGCTTGCCGCCGTTTGCGCGAGCCTGTTCCTGGCGCTGGCGGTCGGCGGTTATTACGGCTATCACGCGATCCATATGCGTAAATTGAAGCCCGTCGCGTTGCCTGCGAACGGCTATGCGACCGACATGGCTTATTACGATTTGCCGAGCATGACCGTGTCGCTGGGCTCCGGCGCGGGCAATATGCCGCCGCGGCTGCGCGCCGACATGTCGCTGGAAATGGCGCGCAAGGACCTGCCTTCCATTCAGGGGTACGAGCCGCACATCGTCGAAAAACTCAACGCCTTCCTCGCCAATGTCAGCCCTGAAGATCTTCGGGATGCGACGTCGCTGCCGTGGCTGCGGTCCGAGATGCTGCAGGTCGTCAATCAGGGCGCGCCCGCGCCGATTCATGCGATTCTGTTCCGCGAACTTGTCTTTATGTGATTCTTCCCATCTTGTAATTTCTTCAACCCTGCCCACATGATAGTTTATGTTTGAAGCCAGCGATTCATCGGCCGCAGGAAACCGTTCCATGGTTTTCCGTGGCTGGCGCGCGGCCTAGGCAGGGGGCGTTCATGACGGATTTCGAAAATTTTACCGACCGGTCCAAGGGCTTCATCCAGTCGGCGCAGATGCTGGCGCTTGGCCGGCGGCACCAGATGATCCAGCTCGATCATTTGCTCAAAGTATTGCTCGACGACCGCGAAGGCATGGCGGCGGGATTGATCCGCGCCACGGGCGGCGATCCGCAAAAGGCGCTGCGCGCGGTCGAGGCGTCGCTCGATAAAATTCCGCAGGTCTATGCGCAAGGCAATGCCGACCAATTGCGCATGTCGCCCGAATTCGCACGCTTTCTGGCCAGCGTTTCCGATATCGCGAAGAAAGCGGGCGACAGCTATGTGACTGTCGAGCGCATGCTGCTCGGCATCGCGCTCGCGGCGGGCAGCGAGGCGCAGAAGGCTTTGGTTGCTGCGGGGGTAACGCCGGACAATCTGAACCGCGCGATCAACGAACTGCGCGGCGGGCGCAAGGCCGACAGTGCGGGCGCGGAAAACGGTTACGAGGCGCTGAAAAAATACGCGCGCGACCTGACGCAGGCGGCGCGCGACGGCAAGATCGACCCCGTCATCGGGCGCGACGAGGAAATCCGCCGCACGATTCAGGTGCTGGCGCGCAGGACGAAAAACAACCCGGTTCTGATCGGCGAACCCGGCGTCGGCAAGACCGCCATCGTCGAAGGGCTGGCGCAGCGCATCGTGCGCGGCGACGTGCCGGAAAGCCTTAAGGATAAAAAACTGTTGTCACTGGATTTGGGTTCGCTGGTCGCGGGCGCGAAATACCGGGGCGAATTCGAAGAACGGCTCAAAGCCGTGTTGCAGGAAATTTCCGCTGCCGCGGGCGAAATTATCGTCTTCATCGACGAACTTCA
>JAGWKW010000244.1 GCA_028865155.1 Alphaproteobacteria bacterium | reverse complement strand
GTACTGGGCGCAATCGCATCGGTATCGCTGCTGGTCGGCGGCATCGGCATTATGAATATCATGCTGGTGTCGGTGACCGAACGCACGCGCGAAATCGGCATCCGCATGGCGATCGGCGCGCGGCGCATCCATGTGCTGCTGCAATTCCTCGTCGAAGCGGTGTTGCTGAGCCTTATCGGCGGCGGCGCGGGCATCGTTTTCGGCATTCTCGTTTCCAAGGCGGTTTCGTCCTTCGCAGGCTGGCCCACGCTTCTGTCGCCTGTCGCGGCGCTGGCGGCTTTTCTGTTTTCCGCCGCCGTCGGCGTCTTTTTCGGCTATTATCCGGCGCGCCGCGCCGCTTATCTGAACCCTATAGAAGCGTTGAGATTCGAATGAACGTCATGCGTTTTCTGTGTTCGCTTTCGTTTGTCGCGCTGCTTTCGGCCTGCGCGGCCGGGCCCGATTTCACGCCGCCTGCGCCGCCGCATGTCGCCTATACCGCGACGCCTTTGGCGCGCGCGATGGCGGCGGGTGCGGACGAACCCGCGCAGCGCCTGACTCTCGGCAAGGCGGTTTCATCCCAATGGTGGAATCTGTTCGATGCGCCGCCGCTCGACGCGATGATCGAGGAAGGCATCGCGCACAGTCCAACGCTCGAAGCCGCGCGCGCGACGCTCGAAGGCGCGAAGCAGGCGGTTCTGCAGGCCGAAGGCGGCTTTTATCCGCAGGCGGACATGGCCAGCAGCGCGCAACGGCAAAAAGGCCTGTCCTCGACCCATCCGTCGAATGTGTATTCGGTCGGGCCGACGGTCAGCTTCGCGCCCGATATTTTCGGCGGTACGCGCCGCGCGGTCGAACAGGCGCAGGCGCAGGCCGACAACCAGCTTTACCAGCTCGGCGCGGCCTACCTGACCCTGACGGGCGACATCGCGACGCAGGCGGTCACGCTCGCCTCGCTGCGCGCGCAACTGGCGGCGACGCATAAAATCATCGCCGAGGACGAACAAAACCTCAAACTGGTTCGGGACAAATATCAGGCGGGCAAGGCGGCGCGCACCGACGTGCTGACCGCCCAGACCCAGCTTGAATCCGACCGCGCGCTGCCCGCGCCGCTCGAACAGCAGGTCAGCGTCGCGCGCCACGCGCTCGCGGTCCTGATTGGCCAATTCCCCGGCCAATGGTCGGCGCCGAAGCTCGACCTCGCCGCGCTGAAACTTCCCGCCGATCTTCCGGTCAGCCTGCCTTCGGTTCTGGTGCATCAGCGCCCCGATATCCTTGCCGCCGAGGCGCAGCTTCGCGCCGCCAGCGCCGGCATAGGGGTTGCTGAAGCTAAGATGTATCCGGACATTTCCCTGTCGGCCTCGGTGGGAACGCAGGCGCTCGCCGCGGGCAATCTGTTCGGCGCGTCGAGCCTGATCTGGGGGCTGACATCGGGCGTGACGACGCCGCTTTTCCATGGCGGAGCGCTGGAAGCGCAGAAGCAGGAAGCGGTGCAGGCCTTCGACGCGGCGGCAGCGACTTACCGGCAAACGGTGCTGCAGGCTTTCGGGCAGGTCGCCGACAGCCTGCGCGCGCTTCAGCATGACGCGGAACTTGCCGGGGCGGAGAAATCCGCGCTTTCCGTCGCCGAAACGTCGCTCGGCCTGCAACGCGACAGCTACGCATACGGCAAGACGGATTTACTGAGCCTTATAACGGCGGAACGCGCGGCGGAACAGGCGCGCCTTGCCTATATCCGCGCCGCGGCGCAGCGCTATCTCGACACCGTGCAGCTTTTTGTCGCCATGGGCGGCGGCTGGCGCGCGGCGCAATAGGCCTAATAGGCCTTATGCCTTCACATGCGCAACGACGCGCACGGGTGCGGCGTCCCATTGGAACTTGGCGGGCGCGGCGGAAACGTCGAACCGTTCGACGCCGACCAGCTCTCCAAGATTGTTCGCGTTCTCGACGATCAGGACGTTTTTCGACAGCAGAATTTTATGAATCGGGAAAGGCGCATTGTCGGGCGACGGCGTGTCGAGGCCGAGAACGGCGACTCCGCAGGCGGCGATGTGCTCGGCGAAAGCAGGGGCGATTTCGGGAAAGCCGTCATAATAATCCGGCGCGCCGAATTTCTTGTACCAGCCGGTCAGAACCAGAACGATGTCGCCTTGCGCAAGGGCAATGCCGTCGAGCAAATCTTTCGTTACATGCGCCTTGCCGCGCGCGTCGATCAAACGCCCGCGGCCGAAAAACTGCGCGACCGGCATGTCGGACATGAACGCGCCGTCCGCGATCATATGATACGGCGCGTCCATATGCGTGCCGACATGCATCCCGCCCTTGAGGCAGCAGCTGTTATAGCCGTGTTCG
>JAGWKW010000243.1 GCA_028865155.1 Alphaproteobacteria bacterium | reverse complement strand
GTCGTCGGCGACGGCGTGGGCCAGCCGCGCGGCTTCACCTCCTACGCGTCGCAGGCGGTGGACGACAATTCCCGCCCGTGGGGCGTGTTGGAATATGTGCCGACCGGCGCGGCGGGCGCATTTGCATCGAGTGATCCGGCGGATTGCCTGTTCGACCTGATGCACAAACTGCGCGTCGGCTATCACCCCGACGCCGTCTGGATCATGCCGCGCGCGGTTTCCGACATGATCCGCAAGTTCAAGGAAAACACCACGCAAGCCTATATCTGGCAACCCGGCTTGCAGCAGGGCAGCCCCGCAACCCTGCTCGGCTTCCCGGTCGTGCTTGGCGAAGACATGCCTGCGGTGGCCAGCGGCAGCACCTCGCTCGCTTTCGGCAATTTCAAGGAAGGCTACACCATCGTCGACCGGATCGGCATGCGCATCCTGCGCGATCCCTACACCGGCGCGCCCTTCGTCAAATTCCGTTGCACCAAACGCACCGGCGGCGACGTCGTCAATTTCGAAGCGATCAAGCTTCTCAGCTTCTCGGCTTCGTAAAACCCAACATCAAGAACAGGAGTTTCCTCATGGCTATCCGCGATCTTCTCCGCAACCAGACCGTCACGCAATCGCTGGCCCCCGCCGCGCGCACCGCAAGCGCCAACGGCGCATCCGCCGATCTGCGCGGCTTCGACGCCGCCGTTATCACGGTTTCTTTCGGCGCTTATACCGACGGCACGCATACGCCCACGGTTCAGCAATCGATGGACAACAGCACTTGGACGACCTGCGTCTTCGGCACCGACACCGACGGTCCGGCTGATCTTGCGGCAGTCAGCTCATCCGCCGGAGCCGACACCGTCCAGCAGATCGGCTATATCGGCAGCCAGCGTTACTTGCGCGTCGTCATGACCGTGGCGGGCGCGACGTCAGGCGCACTTTCGTCTGCCGAAGTCACGGCTGGCTACCCCCACAACGCACCGACGATGTAACGGCCCATGACAGGCTTCACGCTTCTCACCCCGCCCGCCGCCGAACCCGTCACGCTGGCCGACGCCAAACAGCAGGCGCGCATCGACACGACCGCCGACGATACGCTCGTGACCGCACTCATCACGGGCGCGCGCCAGTGGGCGGAGGAATACACCGCCCGCGCTTTCATCACGCAAAGCTGGCGTCTGACGCTCGATTTGTGGCCGGGTGCTGTCGAAAAATGGTGGGACGGCGTGAAGCAGGGGCCGATTACGGGCCTCGACGACATCAATTATATCAGCCTGCCGCGCGCGCCTTTGCAAAGCGTGACGAGCGTCACCTCTTACGACAATGCCGACAATGGCACGCTTTGGGATGCCGGCAATTACTTCGTCGATACGGTGCGCGCGCCGGGCCGCATCGCGCTGCGCATGGGCGCGGTGTGGCCCGTGCCGCTCCGCCTGACCAACGGCATCGTGATCGATTACGTGTCGGGCTATGGTAGTGACGGAACGAGCGTGCCGGAGCCGATCAAAACGGCCATCCGCCAGCTCGTCGCGCACTGGTACGAATATCGCGGCGAAGCGGCAACCGCGCCAACTTCACGCAGCGGCAGCACGATCATCCGTCCTGCGGTGCCGGTGCCGCTGGTCATCCAGGCGCTGCTCGATCCGTACCGCATCCGCTATTCGGGCGCGTGAGGTCAGCGGGGACGATTGTTCGAAAAGCTAAGAGCTACCAAGCGGCCCCTAGGAGTCTTGAGATCGAAAGAATCATTGTTGACGAAAGGCCGAACCGGCGGCGGCAAACGGGAATAAGCCAAACGCTCCTTCACCGTCGGTGAAGGCTTGACGCGCAGCGCGGCTTCATTCTTGGCCAGCGCGCGGACGGCGCCCGTTATGACCAGATCGCGCAAAGGATCGTCGAGCGCCGGCCAATACGGCGCATGCATGGCATAATCCAGTTTAAGGGGGCGAAGAACATTGTTCCGGACATGGCTTGCTGCCTCGGGGCCGCAATTTCTGACCATATTCGTTTTGACCAAAACCGCAGCGTCGCCGACATAGGAAAAATTTTTGGAAACCAGATCGCGCTGGGTTCTTGCGGGCAGATCATCCATGTTTATGGGCCGCACAAGCTTTTTCAAAAGCTTCGTCGGCACGCATTCGAGCAAATAGCTTATTTTCCGTTCGACCAATTCTTGTTCGGCTGAAATGTCCATAACTAATGCCTTTCGGGAAATAAAATGATCGCCGTTACGCAAAAACGCATACCAACCGGCAATATTTTCAACAACTCGTTTTGCCACCCGTTAACCATAAACCGGACTTTCTTATGAGAATCGGCACGTTCCGCAAACAAATATCTATCCAGCAGGAACAGCAAACGCCCGACGGTGCGGGC
>JAGWKW010000242.1 GCA_028865155.1 Alphaproteobacteria bacterium | reverse complement strand
GGCCTGCAGCAACCCGTACAGATCTTTGGGATCCGGCAGGTTCGGCAGCAGGTCGAGCTTGATGCCTGCATTCGCCTCGGTCGCGATGTCGTAGAGGTAGCGCAGGGCGGAAAAATCTTCGAGCGCGATGCCGACGCTGTCGAAAAAGGTGACCTGATCGTCGCTTTCGCGGCCCGGCTTCGCGCCGGTGATGACTTCCCACAATTCGATCACCGGGAAGTCGATCGGCATTTGCTGGATGTCGCCTTCGACGCGCGCCTGCTTTTCATATTCGACCACCACGCGCGCGTTGCGCACGACATCGGGATGGATTTCGGTCTTGCCCGGGCAATCGCCGCCGATGCCGTTGATGTGCATCCCCGGCTCGATCATATCCGGCGTAATGATCGCGGCGCGGGTTTTGTCCGCCGTCGCCGTCGTGACGATGTCCGCGCCCCTAACGGCCTCGCGCACGGAAGCGGCGGGAATAATTTTGATGCCGTCGACGCCCGACAGGTTGCGCACAAGTTTCTCCATTGCCGCCGGATCGGTGTCGAAAACGCGGAATTCGGCAATGCCGAGCAAGGCCCTGAACGCGGCGATCTGGAATTCGCTTTGCGCGCCGCAACCGATGACGGCCATGCTTTTGCTGTTTTTGCGGGCAAGATATTTCGCCGCCACGGCCGCATCCGCCGCCGTGCGCATCGCCGTCATCAGGGTCAGATCGGAAATCAGCATCGGATAGCCGGTTTCGACATTGGCCAGCATGCCGAAGGCGATGACCGTCATCAGCCCTTTGGCCGTGTTGCCCGGATGGCCGTTGACATATTTGAAGCTGTACAGCTTGCTGTCGCCGACGGGCATCAGCTCGTTGACGCCGAGCGGCGAATGAACAACGGCGCGCGGCGATTTGTCGAATTCGTTCCAGCGCGCATAGTCTTTTTCTATATATCCGGCCAGTTCCCGAAGCGCGGCTTCAAGCGTCTTGCGGCGGATCAGGTTGGCTACGGCGGTAACGTCGAGATAAAGGGGCATAAAACGGATTCCCTGGCTATGGGCCGCAAATTCCGACTTGCGGCGGATGAAGAACGGTAATTATGTGTCGGAAAAGGATATATGCGTGCGCTACGCGCACGGCGGCGGGACGACGACCCCGGCGGGAATAAAGGCGGCGATGAAAGCTGTCGATTTCATAAAAGGATGATATGTGATTTAATCGAATCCCGCAACATCTTCCTTTTTGAACAGCCCTGAAACCATGCTTTTTCTGACCGGCCTTTTGGCCTTTGCCGCCTGGCTCTATCTCGCGCTTTATCACGGCGCGTTCTGGCGGATTTTGCTGCCGCAGGCGGATAGCGAACCGCAGGAATGGCCGTCCGTCGCCATCATCGTGCCTGCGCGCGACGAGGCCCGCGCCCTGCCCGCGTCGCTGCCATCCCTTTTGGCGCAGGATTATCCGGGCGAATGGCGCGTCGCGCTTGCGGACGATCACAGCGCGGACGGCACCAGCGAGGTCGCGCGCGCGATTGCCGAGGATTTGCAGGAAGAAAAACGCCTGCATATCGTCGCGGCACCGGATTTACCCGAAGGATGGAGCGGCAAGGTCGCCGCGATGCAGGCAGGCGTCGCGCAAAGCGGCGACACGGATATGCTGTTGTTCACCGATGCCGATATTCGCCATGCGCCGCACAGTTTGCGGCAGCTGGTCATGCGGGCGGAGGCCGGAAAGCTCGACCTCGTCTCGCGCATGGTCAGGCTGAATTGCGACAGCTTTGCCGAAAAATTGCTGATCCCCGCTTTCGTATTTTTCTTCGCCATGCTGTATCCGTTCCGGCGCGCGAACGATCCGGCTTCGAATGTCGCGGCGGCAGCTGGGGGCACGATGCTGCTTCGGCGATCAATGCTGGATAAAATCGGCGGGCTGGCCAGCATTAAGTCCGCGTTGATCGACGATTGCAGCCTGGCCCGCGCGATCAAGGACGCGGACGGCAAAATCGAATTGACGCTGACCGGGGATATCGAAAGCCTGCGCCCCTATCCGCATATCGCCGATGTCTGGAAAATGGTGGCGCGCACCGCCGATACGCAATTAAGGCATTCGGCGCTGCTGCTGGCCGGAACGCTGGCGGGGATGGCCTTGCTTTACCTTGCCCCGCCCCTTTTGTTCATGTTCGAGCCGTCGCCGGGGGCGTCGCTGGTCGGGCTTCTGGCCTGGCTGCTTATGGCCGCGATTTACCTGCCCATGATACGATTTTATCGGCTAAATCCGGCTTGGGCGTTGACTCTGCCCGTCGCGGCTTTGATATATGGAGGCGCGAGTTTCGACTCGGCGCGCCTTTACCAGCAAGGCAAAGGCGGCCAGTGGAAAGGCCGCGCGCAGGCTTAAG
>JAGWKW010000241.1 GCA_028865155.1 Alphaproteobacteria bacterium | reverse complement strand
AAAGAAACGGTTAGCTTCTCCTGCATTTTCCGGCGAACAACCGTCGGAGATAACATAGCCAACCAGCGTTCCAGCCAATGGCGCAAAATTTGAATTGAGCACCAAACGCCCGGCGAGGTCGAGCAGACAAGCGTGGAAAATGTCGACGGCAGGAGAATGGCCCGCCTCCGCTTCGGCGCGCAGCAAAATCTTGTTGATTGCCTTGCTGATTTTTTTGTCCGCGACAGGGGCAGACGCGGATGCCCCACGCCCATTCGGCAATGTCACCTGTTGCATCGAGGCTTTGGCTGTTTGCAAAACTGCATTGTCAGGAACCATCGCCGTGTCTTCCGCCATCATCAGCCATGTAGCTTTGGTCAGGCGCAGAGTAGAATGGATATTCCAGGTGTCTTTGATGAAGCTGATAGCAGAAGGGTTCATCTTATCGATTGCCAGAATGTCTCCAATCATTTCCCGGCATTCGGCGTGGGCAGCTTTTTTTTCAGCTTCGCCGCGCTGAAAGTCTTTGTTCTTTTTAAGCGCCACAAGAACGTCCTTTAAAAAACGTGAACTATGAATCGATTAAAGCTATATTGCTCAAGTCAATCAACCGATTCCCACCATGCCAGTTGCCAAGCCCTACACCCGCATACCGATCCGCGAATGCGGCGAGCCTTTGGCAACCATTCCGCGCGATGTTTTCGCCCTTACCGAACCACACCCGTACGCCACGCTTGGCGCGCCCTATGGCGACGCGAGCCCGTGGATGCTGCGCCTGTCGGTGATCGAGGCGCTGAAAGCCGCCCAAAACGCCCTGCAAAGCCGCAAGCCCGGCTGGAAAATCCTTTTGTTCGACGCTTACCGCCCCAACGCGGTGCAGGCTTTCATGGTCGAACATGAAATGGCCAGCCTGGCGCGCGCCGAAGGGCTCGACCCCGCGAAACTGAGCGAGGCCGAACGCGAAAAATTCTTAGCCATGGCGCTGCGCATCTTCGCCGTGCCGAGCGACGATCCGGCAACGCCGCCGCCGCACAGCACCGGCGCGGTGGTCGATTGCACGCTGATCGACGAAGCGGGACATGAAGTCGATATGGGCTCGCCCATCGACGAGAATTCCGGACGATCACTGCCAGACCATTTCGCCGCCGCGATCGACGAAGCCGGCCGGCGCGCGCACGCCAATCGTTCATTGCTGAACGAGATTATGGAAAGCGCAGGCTTCCGTCGCAACCCGAGCGAATGGTGGCATTTTTCGCAAGGCGATCAGCTTGCGACATGGATCGACCGCGAACGGAACCCCAATGGCGTGGCGCGTTTCGGACGCGCATGCAAATGAGAGTCAACCGCGCCGCGAACTCGTTGCAAAAACCGCACGTTATTGGAATAATGCGTTGCCTTTTCCTCTCACCCTCTTTCGGGGGCTCCCTTGATCGCAAAAATTCTCGGCTTCCTGCGCGTGTTCAGCAGCGGCCTCGGCCTTAAAACCGTACTGTCTTATATCCCGCCCATCGCCGTGGCGTGGAGCTTTTTCATCCTTTACCTGCTCGGCGTCCATAAATCCGATCCGCATGCTTTCTGGATGGCGCTGACGCTCGGCCTCGCAGGCATCGCCGTCGGCAGCGTCATCGTCATCGCGCTGATTTTGAACACGGTGCCTCCTTTGCGGCGCATCGTGTCGCTGACCCACCGGCTTGAAAAAGGCGAGACGGCGTTCGGCATCCCTTACCGCGAACGCGGCGACGAAATCGGGCAATTGGCGCGTGCGCTTGAAACTTTCCGGCAGACGGCGGAAGCCAAGGAAAAACTGCAAACCGAACAACAGACGATGCGCAAACAGGCCGAGCAAGAACGCCAGCGCGCAGGCCAGGAAACGGCGACGGCATTTTTACGGATTTTCGGCAGCATCGTTTCCGGGCTTCTGGATGCGCTCAAGAAACAGGAAAAAGGCGCCGAACATCTGGAAAGCGCGGTGGTTACGGCGTCGCAGGCAGTCGAAACGGTTTCGGCGGCAACGCAGGAATCCTACCAAAGCATGGAAACCGTCGCCGCCGCGACCGAGCAGCTTTCCGCCAGCAGCGCGCTGATCGGGCAGCAAGCCGAGAAATCGCGCAGCATCGCGCAAACTGCCGTCGACGGCGTGCGAAAAACCAGCGAACAGGCCGACTTGCTCAAAACCGCGGCGCAGAAGATCGGCGACGTCGTTGCGCTTATCGGCAAGATCGCATCGCAGACCAATATGCTCGCGCTCAACGCGACCATCGAAGCCGCCCGCGTAGGAGAAGCGGGCAAAGGCTTCGCCGTCGTCGCCGGCGAAGTTAAAGCGCTGGCCAACCAAACCTCGTCGGCTACCGAGGAAATCACCGGCCATGTCGGCGCGATTCAGGATG
>JAGWKW010000025.1 GCA_028865155.1 Alphaproteobacteria bacterium | reverse complement strand
GTATCTATCGGCTTCCGCATTATATGGCTCTGCAATAAAAACTGTTCTTTATCCGTAAAGGCGATAAATAGTTTCGTCAAAGGCATAAAAAAAACGCCCCGCTTTCGGCGGGGCGTTTTAACCATTATGCGGCGGATTAGGTCGCTTTTTCTTCTTCGGCCTTAACGGTCAGCGTGATCTTACCGCCCGCTTTTTCGACCGCAGCGACGGCGGATTTGGTCGCGCCAGCCACGGTCAGTTCGACCTTGGCTTTAAGTTCGCCCTTGCCGAGCAGACGAACGCCGTCGGCAGCCTTGGCCACGATACCGCTTTCCATCAGGCTTTCGGACGTGATCGGCTTCTTGGCATCGACGCGACCCGCGTCGATCGCAGCCTGAAGCAGGCCGATATTAAGTTCCGAATAATCCTTGGCAAAGATGTTCTTGAAGCCGCGCTTCGGGATACGGCGGATAAGCGGCATCTGGCCGCCTTCGAACTTGCGGATGCCGGGCGTGCCGGAACGCGCCTTCTGGCCCTTGACACCGCGGCCGCAGGTCTTGCCTTTGCCGGAGCCGATACCGCGCCCGACCGTCATGCGCTTCTTGCGCGCGCCCTTGTTGTCACGGAGATCGTTGAGTTTCATTTGCTTAGCCCTTCTTTTCTTCCACGTGCACCAGATGGCGCACGCGCGTGATCATGCCGCGCGTCGCCGGGGTATCCGGCACTTCGCGCGATTTGCGGATGCGGCCCAGACCAAGACCGATCAGCGTTTCGTGCATCTTGGGGCCGTTGCCGGTCGAACCCGCGATCTGGGTCACGATCAGCGTCTTGCTGCTCGCCGCTTTCTTTGCCTGAGCCTTCGCCATGATTTATTCCTTCACTTCCTCGGCCTGCTTCTTGCCGAGAATTTCATTGACCTTCTTGCCGCGGCGCATCGCGACCGAACGCGGGCTGGCCACGTCTTCCAAAGCCGCGAACGTCGCCTTGATCATGTTGTGCGGGTTCGACGAACCGACCGACTTGGCGACAACATCATGGATGCCCAGCGCTTCGAACACGGCGCGCATCGGGCCGCCCGCGATGATACCGGTACCGGCGGGAGCGGAACGCAGAACGACCTTGCCCGCGCCGAAACGGCCGTGCGAGTCGTGATGCAGCGTGCGGCCTTCGCGCAACGGAATGCGGCGCATGTTGCGCTTGGCGGCATTGGTCGCCTTGGAAATCGCTTCGGGGACTTCCTTCGACTTGCCCGTGCCGTAGCCGACACGGCCCTTGCCGTCGCCGATGACGACCATGGCCAACATCTTGAACGTCTTGCCGCCCTTGACGACCTTGGTGACGCGGTTGATGCCGACGAGCTTTTCGATCAGCTCGTTGCCTTCGCGGTCTTCCCGGTCTTCGCTTTTCTTTCTTTCAGGCTTCGCCATTCTTTATTCCCCTGCTGGATTCTTAGAACGAAAGACCGGCTTCGCGCGCGGCCTCCGCCAGTTCCTTGACGCGTCCGTGATAGATGTAGCCGCCGCGGTCGAACACGACTTCCGCGATGCCCGCCTTCTTGGCGCGCTCGGCGATCAGCTGGCCGATGGTCTTGGCCGCTTCCTTGTTGGCGCCGGTTTTCAGTTTCTTACGCAGATCCTGCTCCAACGTCGAGGCGGCGACCAAAGTCTTGCCCGCGTTGTCGTCGATGATCTGGACGGAGATGTGACGCTCCGAACGGTGAACCGACATGCGCAGGCGGCCATGAGCCTTCTGCGCGATCTGGTAACGGTTGCGCTTGGCGCGGCGCTGATGGAGTTGCTTCGGCGATAACATTTTTTCCTCTTCGTTTTCTGGATCCCGGCCTTCGCCGGGATGATTGTTTTTCTAACGCGCAAGAGCGCGAAGAAAATCAATCACTTCTTCTTGCCTTCTTTGCGGCGAATGCGTTCGCCTTCATATTTGATGCCTTTGCCCTTGTAGGGTTCCGGTTTCTTGAAGCCGCGGATTTCAGCCGCGACCTGTCCGACCCGCTGCTTGTCGATGCCGGTGATGGACAGAACCGTCGGTTTTTCGGCCTTGATCGTGATGCCTTCGGGCGGCGTATAGCGAACTTCGTGGCTGAAGCCGATGTTGAGGACGAGGGTTTTGCCCTGCACCGCAGCCTTGAAGCCGACGCCTTCGATTTCAAGTGTTTTCTTAAAACCTTCGGCTACACCCTTGATCATATTGTTGATATTGTTACGAGTCGTACCCCACAGGACACGCGCGCGCGCAGTGTCTTGGTGCATCGTGACGGCGACCTTGCCGTCGGCGACCTTGACTTCGACTTCGTCAGGGATCGACAGGTCGAGATTGCCCATCTTGCCCTTGACGGCGACGGTCTTGTTCTTGACTTCGGCGGTAACGCCTTGCGGCAGGGCTACCGGATATTTGCCAACGCGGGACATGGGACTACCTCTATTCCTTCTTTCTTAGAATACGCGGCACAGAATTTCGCCGCCGACATGCTGGGCGCGCGCTTCGTTATCCGAAAGCACGCCCTGCGGCGTCGACAAAATCGAAATGCCAAGGCCATTGAACACGCGCGGCAGCTTTTCGACGCCGGCATAGACACGGCGGCCGGGCTTGGACACGCGTTCGATTTTACGGATGGCCGGCGCGCCTTCGTGGTACTTCAGCTCGATTTCGAGCACAGCCTGGTTGACGCCCTTCTGGGTTTCGGTATAGCCGCGGATATAGCCTTCGCGCGTCAGCGTATCCAGCACGCTCTTGCGGTGCTTGGAAGACGGGCACGCGACCGTGGCGAGGTTCGCCATCTGGCCGTTGCGGATGCGGGTGAGCATATCGCCCAATGTATCTGTCATTGCCATGTTCGACGGTCTCCCTTACCAGCTCGACTTGACGACGCCGGGAATCTGTCCCGACGAGGCCAGCTCGCGCAATTTGATGCGGCACAGCTTGAACTTGCGATAGACGCCGCGCGGACGCCCCGTCAGTTCGCAACGGTTATGCTGCCTGTTCTTGGCGCCGTTGCGCGGCATCTTGGCCAGCTTCATGACCGCTTCGAAACGCTCTTCCATCGGCGTTTCCTTGTCCATGATCCGGGCCTTGAGCGCGGCGCGGCGCTTGCCGTCGCGCGCGTTCTTGCGCTTACGGTTCTTTTCTTTTTCAACCATGCATTTCTTAGCCATTCATTCTCTCCTTAAGCCTGGAACGGCATGTCGAAAGCGCGCAGCAGCTCGCGCGCCTCGTCGTCCGTCTTCGCCGTGGTGCAGATGATGATGTCCATGCCCCGGATTTCGTCGATCTTGTCATAGTCGATTTCCGGGAACACGATCTGTTCCTTGAGGCCGAGGGCATAGTTGCCGTTGCCGTCGAAGCTTTTGGCCGACACGCCGCGGAAGTCGCGCACGCGCGGCAGCGCGATGTTGACCAGCCGGTCGAGGAATTCGTACATCCGTTCGCGGCGCAGCGTGACCTTGCAGCCGATGCCCAAACCGCCGCGCAGCTTGAAGGTTGCGATCGCCTTGCGGGCCTTCGTGATCACGGGCTTCTGGCCCGAGATCAGCGCAAGCTCTTCCGCCGCGTTTTTCGTCTTCTTGCTGTCGTTGACGGCTTCGCCGACGCCCATATTGATGACGATCTTGTCAAGGCGCGGCGCCTGCATGGCGTTGCCGTAACCGAACTTCTTGATCAGCTCGGCCTTGATCGTCTCTTCATAGCGCTGTTGCAGGCGCGGAATATATTTGTCTTTTTTCACGGCTACCATTGTCTTACCTCTTGATTTCTTCGCCGGAGCGGCGCGCGACGCGCGTCTTGACATCCTTGACGGTCTTGAAACCGACGCGGGTCGGTTTGCCCGTCTTGGGGTCGATATGCGCGACGTTCGACGCATGGATCGGCGCTTCGCGCTTAACGATGCCGCCCTGAGGATTGGCCTGCGACGGCTTGGTGTGGCGCGAAACCATGTTCACGCCCGACACGATGACGCGGTTGTCCTTCGGGAACACGGACGTAACTTCGCCCGTCTTGCCCTTGTCCTTGCCGGTCAGGACGATGACCTTGTCCTTGGATTTGATTTTCATTTTCGTAGCCATTACAGAACTTCCTCCGCCAGGGAGATGATTTTCATAAAGCCGAGGCTGCGCAATTCGCGCGTCACCGGCCCAAAGATACGGGTGCCGATCGGTTCCTGATCCTTGTTGATCAGGACGGCGGCGTTCTTGTCGAAACGGATCAGCGTGCCGTCCTTGCGGTGCAGCGCGTAACGCTGGCGCACGATGACGGCCTTGTGTACGTCGCCCTTCTTGACCTTGCCGCGCGGAATCGCGTCCTTGATCGACACGACGATGACGTCGCCGATCCCGGCCGATTTGCGCTTGGAGCCGCCGATAACCTTGATGCAGTACACCGACTTCGCGCCGCTGTTGTCCGCCACATCGAGGACTGATTCCATCTGGATCATGATACTATCCCGTTCTTAATCCGTTACTTTGCCGCTTTCTTGACCTTCGGCTTTTCAGCCGCCGCTTTTTCTTCCACCAACGTCCAGCGCTTGCGCTTGGAAATCGGCGCGCATTCGATAATTTCAACCACGTCGCCGATATGGCGGCTGTTGGTTTCGTCATGCGCCGCATACTTCTTCGACTTGCGGATGTATTTTTTATAAATCGGGTGCATGACGCGGCGTTCGACCAAGACCGTGATGGTCTTGTCGCCCTTGTCACTGACAACCGTTCCTTGCAATACGCGACGCGGCATTTTCGTTTCCCCTTACTTCTTTTTCGTCTTCGCAGTGGCCGAACGCGAACGTTCGCCGACCACGGTCATGATCTTGGCAATTTCCTTGCGGACATGGGTCACGCGCGCCGTGTTGGCGAGCTGCCCCGTGGCTTTCTGAAAACGCAGGTTGAACTGCTCCTTGCGCAGCTCGGCCAGGCGCGTTTCAAGCTCTTTTTCCGTCTTCGTCCGCACATCGGCGGCTTTTACCGTGTTTTTACCCATAGCTTCCTCTTACGCGGCTTCGCGCTGAATGAATTTCGTCTTGATCGGCAGCTTGGCGGCAGCCAGCTCAAACGCTTCCTTGGCCACGGCCAGCGATACGCCGTCCATCTCGAACATGATGCGGCCCGGATGCACGCGGCACGCCCAATATTCCGGCGACCCCTTGCCCGAACCCATGCGGACTTCGGCGGGTTTCTTCGACACCGGAACGTCCGGGAACACCAGAATCCACAACCGGCCCTGACGCTTCATCGCGCGGGTAATGGCGCGGCGCGCGGCTTCGATCTGGCGCGCGGTGACGCGTTCCGGCTCCAGAGCCTTAAGCCCGAACGAGCCGTAGCTCAAACGGAACCCGCCCTTGGCCGCACCGTGAATACGGCCCTTGTGAGCCTTGCGGAACTTTGTGCGTTTCGGTTGCAACATGTTGTCCTACCTTTATCCCTTAGCCTTACGAGCGTTGCTGCGAGCCTTCCGTGGCGCGCCGTTCGTGCGCCATCGGGTCATGCTCGAGAATTTCGCCGCGGAAAATCCAGACCTTGACGCCGCAGGTGCCCATCGTCGTGAATGCGGTGGCCGTGCCGTAATCGACGTCGGCGCGCAGCGTATGCAACGGCACGCGGCCTTCGCGGTACCATTCCATACGGGCGATTTCGGCGCCGCCCAGACGGCCGCCGCAGTTGATACGGATGCCGAGCGCACCGGCGCGCATGGCGGACTGCACGGCGCGCTTCATCGCGCGGCGGAAGCCGATGCGGCGTTCGAGCTGATCGGCGATGCCCGCCGCGACCAGCTTGGCGTCGACGTCCGGCTTGCGGATTTCGACGATGTTCAGGTTGACTTCCGCGCTCGTCATCTTGCCGATTTCGGCGCGCAGCTTTTCGATGTCCGCGCCCTTCTTGCCGATGATCACGCCGGGGCGCGCCGAATGAATGGTCACGCGCGCAATTTTGGCCGGGCGTTCGATGACGATCTTCGCGACGCTCGCGGCCTTGCCGACCTGCTTGATCAGATAATCGCGGATGCGAAAATCTTCATGCAACAGCTTGCCGTAATTGCCGTGATTGGCGAACCAGCGGCTGTCCCAGGTGCGGTTGACGCCGAGGCGCATCCCGATCGGATTGACTTTCTGACCCATAGTTTAAGCCTCTTTCTTCTTGGAAAGGCCGCGCGCGCGCTTGGCGGTCATCTCTTTGCTGTTTTCACGTTCCTTGACGACGATCGTCAGGTTGCTGAAAGGCTTTTCGATGCCCGCGCTCTTGCCGCGGCCGCGCGCGTGGAAACGCTTCATGACGAAAGCGCGTCCGACCCACGCTTCGGCGACGTAAAGCTTGTCGACGTCGAGATTGTGGTTGTTCTCGGCATTGGCGACTGCCGCCTGCAAAACCTTCTTGACCTCGTCCGACACGCGACGCTTTTCGAAGGTCAGTTGCGTCAGGGCCGCAGCCGCGCTCTTACCGCGAATGCTGGCCGCGACGAGGTTGAGCTTGCGCGCGCTCGAACGCACGGCGTTTGCCTTGGCAAGCGCGCCGCCTTCCGTCCGCAGTTTCTTCTTCAGCATGACCATAACAATGGCTCCCTTATTTCTTCTCGGTCTTCTTTTCGGCGACGCTGTGCGCCTTAAAGGTGCGCGTCGGGGCGAATTCGCCGAATTTGTGGCCGATCATCGTTTCCGTGACCGATACGGGCAGAAACTTGTTGCCGTTATAGACGCCGAACGTCAGCCCGACGAACTGCGGCAAAATCGTCGAACGGCGCGACCAGATCTTGATAATCTCGTTGCGTCCCGACGCGCGCGACTTGTCCGCCTTCCTGAGAAGGTAGCTGTCGATGAACGGGCCTTTCCAAACTGAACGTGCCATATCTCTCTCCCTTACGCCTTCTGGCTATCTTTGCGCTTGTTGGCGCGGCGGATAATCATGTGATCGGTGCGCTTGTTGTTGCGGGTCTTCGTGCCCTTGGTTCCCTTGCCCCATGGCGTGACCGGATGACGACCGCCCGAAGACTTGCCTTCGCCGCCGCCATGCGGATGGTCGATCGGGTTCATGACGACGCCGCGCACGGACGGGCGAATGCCCTTCCAGCGATTGCGGCCAGCCTTGCCGACCTGCGTGTTCATGTGGTCGGCATTCGACACCGCGCCGATGGTCGCCATGCAATCCTGCGGCACGACGCGCGTTTCGCCCGAATTGAGCTTGACCTGAACGACGCCCGCATCGCGGCCGACGATCTGGACATAGGCTCCGGCGGAGCGCGCGATCTGCCCGCCTTTGCCGACTTTCATTTCCACATTGTGGACGATGGTGCCAACCGGGATGTTTTTCAGCATCATGGCGTTGCCGGGCTTGATGTCCGCCTTGTCGCCCGCGACGACCTTGTCGCCCTTCTGCAAACGCTGCGGCGCGAGGATATAGGACTGCGTCCCATCCTTATAGGTAACCAGAGCGATAAAAGCCGTGCGGTTGGGGTCGTATTCCAGCCGTTCGACCGTCGCTTCCATATTGAACTTGCGACGCTTGAAATCGACCATGCGGTAACGGCGCGCGTGCCCGCCGCCGATATGGCGCGTCGTGATGCGCCCGTGATTGTTGCGGCCGCCGCTCTTCTTCAGCCCTTCGGTCAAAGCCTTGACGGGCTTGCCCTTGTGCAATTCCGAACGGTCGATCGCGATCTTCTGGCGAAGACCGGGAGTAACGGGGCTGTAATGTTTAAGTGCCATAATAATCTTCCTTACACGCCGGTCTGCATGTCGATGCTGTTGCCTTCGGCCAGCGTCACGACCGCGATTTTAACGTCGCTGCGGAAACCGGCGCGACCCTTGAAAATCTTGGTCTTGCCCTGACGGTTGTGCGTATTGACCGCCGTAACCTTGACGCCGAACAGACGCTCGATCGCCGACTTGATGACCGGCTTGGTCGCGGCGCGCGCGACGCGGAACGTGTACTGGCGATGCGCCGTCACGTTGGTCGCCTTTTCGGTGATGACGGGCGACAGGATCACGCCGTAATCGTTCGCCGTCGGCGCGGTCGCCGCCTTTTTCGCTGCCTGTTTGCTCATTTCAGCCTCTCTTGCAACTGCTCGACCGCGTTCGTGGTCAGAACCAGAACGTCGCGGCGCAGGATGTCGTACACATTCGCGCCCTGCTCCGGCAGAACGTCGATATGCGGAATGTTGCGCGCGGCCTTGGCGAAGTTTTCATCCAAATTCGCGCCGTCGATGATGAGAGCCGACACCAGACCCAGATTGCCGAACTTCTCCGCCAGAGCCTTGGTCTTGTGATTGTCCAGCTTCGCGCTGTCCAAAACGATCAGCTTGCCGTCCTGCTGCTTGCTGGCCAACGCCATGCGCAGAGCCAGCGCGCGAACCTTCTTGGGCAAATCATGGGCATGATCGCGAACGACCGGCCCGAAAATGACCGCGCCCTTGCGGAACTGCGGCGAACGCAAACTGCCCTGACGCGCGCGGCCCGTGCCTTTTTGCGCCCACGGCTTCTTGCCCGTACCGGTGATCTCGCCGATCTGCTTGGTCTTGTGGTTGCCCGAACGGCGCTTGGCCAACTGCCAGTTGATCGTGCGGGTCAGGATGTCGCGGCGCGGCGTGACGCCGAACACGGCGTCGAGCAGATCGATGCTGCCGACTTCCTTATTATCGAGATTTTTGACTGTCGTTTTCATGTTTCAGTTCCTTTTAAGCCGCAGCCCCTTCGCCGTCAGCTTTCGCCTTCAGGCCGGCCGGGATCGGCGCATCCTTGGGCAGCGCCTTCTTGACGGCGTCGCGCACGTAGACGCATGCACCTTCCGGCCCGGAGACCGCACCCTTGACCATGATCACGTTCAATTCCGGATCGACCGAAACGACCTGAAGGTTCAGCGTCGTAACGGTAGTGTGCCCCATATGTCCAGGCATCTTCTTACCCTTGAAGGTACGGCCTGGATCCTGACGCTGGCCGGTCGAACCGGGCGAGCGGTGCGAGATCGACACGCCGTGCGTGGCGCGCAAACCCGCAAAATTCCAGCGCTTCATGACACCCTGGAAGCCCTTGCCGACGGTGACCGAGGTCACATCGACAAACTGGCCCGGCACGAAATGCGAGGCGGACAATTCCGCGCCAACTTCAAGTATCGCATCGTCGCTGACGCGGAATTCGGCCAGCTGCTTACGCGGCTCGACCTTGGCTTGCGCGAACACGCCGCGCTGGGCCTTGGAGACATTCTTGACCTTGGCCTTGATGGCGCCGATCTGGACGGCGGCATAGCCATTCTTGTCCTTGGTGCGGATGCCGGTGACTTGCACGTCGTCAAGCTTCAGCACAGTCACGGGCACATGTTCGCCTGTGTCATTGAAGATGCGCGTCATGCCGATCTTGGTCGTAATCAGCCCGGTACGGATGGTTTTCTTTGCGGTCGCCATGGTTACACCCTGATCTCGACGTCTACGCCCGCCGCGAGGTCGATCTTCGACAAGGCGTCGATCGTCTGCGGCGTCGGCTCGACGATGTCGAGCAGGCGGCGATGCGTGCGAATTTCAAACTGCTCGCGCGACTTCTTGTCGACGTGCGGGCCGCGATTGACGGTGAAACGCTCGAACCAGGTCGGCAGCGGAATCGGTCCGCGCACCTGCGCGCCCGTGCGCTTGGCCGTGCTGATGATCTCGCTCACGCTCTGGTCGAGCGTGCGGTGATCGAAGGCTTTCAGCCTTATGCGTATCGTTTGCGTATCCATCTTCAACCTCGAATTTCTTCAATCTCGACCCCTTGTCCCGCGCCCTCTTCACGAAGGCGCGGGAGGGATTCCAGCCTCTTACTCGATAATCGACGCAACAACGCCCGCGCCGACCGTACGGCCGCCTTCGCGGATCGCGAAGCGCAGACCCTGATCCATTGCGATCGGAACGATCAGATGCACTTCGCAGGTGATGTTGTCGCCGGGCATGACCATTTCCGTGCCCTGCGGCAGGTGGACTTCACCCGTCACGTCCGTCGTGCGGAAGTAGAACTGCGGACGGTAGTTGGTAAAGAACGGCGTATGACGGCCGCCTTCGTCCTTGGTCAGAATGTAGCATTCGGCCTTGAACTTGGTGTGCGGCGTGATGCTGCCGGGCTTGGCCAGAACCTGGCCGCGCTCGACGTCTTCGCGCTTCGTGCCGCGCAGCAGCGCGCCGATATTGTCGCCCGCTTCGCCCTGATCGAGCAGCTTGCGGAACATTTCGACGCCAGTCACGACCGTCTTGACCGTCGGGCGAATGCCGACGATTTCGATTTCCTCGTTGACCTTGACGACGCCCTGCTCGACGCGGCCCGTGACGACCGTACCGCGGCCCGAGATCGAGAACACGTCTTCGACCGGCATCAGGAACGGCTTGTCGAGCGCGCGCGCAGGCTGCGGAATATAGTCATCGACCGCATCCATCAGCTTCATGATCGCTTCTTCGCCGAGTTCCGGGCTCTTGTCTTCCAGAGCGCACAGAGCGGAACCGCGAATGATCGGGGTCTTGTCGCCGGGGAAATTGTACTTGGTCAGCAAGTCGCGGATTTCCATTTCGACGAGATCGGCCAGCTCGGGATCGGCCATATCCATCTTGTTCATGAAGACGACGATCGCCGGGACGCCGACCTGACGCGCGAGCAGGATATGCTCGCGGGTTTGCGGCATGGGGCCGTCGGCGGCGGACACGACCAGGATCGCGCCGTCCATCTGGGCCGCGCCGGTGATCATGTTCTTGACGTAGTCGGCGTGCCCGGGGCAGTCGACATGCGCATAGTGGCGCTTCTTGGTGCGATACTCGACATGCGCGGTCGAGATCGTGATGCCGCGCGCCTTTTCTTCCGGAGCGGCGTCGATCTGGTCATACGCCTTGAATTCGGCGCCGCCCTGCTTGGCCAAAACTTTCGTAATGGCGGCGGTCAGCGAGGTCTTGCCGTGATCGACGTGACCGATCGTGCCGATATTGCAGTGAGGCAGGCTGCGATCGAATTTTTCTTTTGCCATTTTACTCTCCGTTTTCCCTAGTTAGTTGCGTGAGTTACGTTACTACCTTAACCTAAAACCTTAACCGGCCATCTTGAGCTTAACTTCCTGCGCGATGGCAGTCGGTACCTGCTCGTAATGATCGAAGACCATCGTGTACATGGCGCGGCCCTGCGTCATCGTGCGCAGCTTGTTGACGTAGCCGAACATAGAGGCCAGCGGCACATTGGCATCGATCGTGCGGGCGTTGCCGCGCTGATCCATGCCGTTGATCTGGCCGCGGCGGCTGTTCAAATCGCCGATCACGTCGCCCATATAGTCTTCCGGCGTCACGACTTCGACCTTCATGATCGGTTCGAGCAGCACCGGGCCCGCCTTCGGCATGCCTTCGCGGAAAGCAGCGCGCGCCGCGATTTCGAACGCCAGCGCCGACGAGTCGACATCATGGTAGGCGCCATCGATAAGCGTGGCCTTGAAGTCGATGGTCGGGAAGCCGGCGACGACGCCAGTATCCTTCGACGCTTCGAGGCCCTTGTCGACGCCAGGGATATATTCCTTCGGCACCGAACCGCCGACGATCTTGCTTTCGAATGAATAGCCTTCG
>JAGWKW010000240.1 GCA_028865155.1 Alphaproteobacteria bacterium | reverse complement strand
GTAGAAAAGCAGCTTATATTGCTTGTCGATATGATCGTCGAAATGCTTGATGATCGCGTTGCGCGCCAGTTCGAGCGCCATTTCGTCGGCTGCAAAAGCGCGCGGCGTGCCGCGGAACATGCGGCGCGGAAACTGGTCGAGCAGGAGCATCAGCGCCAGCATGCCCTCGGGCGTTTCCTCCCACGCCTTCAATTTGCCGCTCACGGCCTGTTCATAGGCGTCGGCAAAACGCGCGTGTATCTCGCCGTCGAGCGACGCGTCGTTGGCGAACCAGCGCTCGCGCCCGAGTTCGTAGACCCAGAAGTTCAGAATATCTTCAGCGTCGCACATCCGACCATCATATCTTTCGAAGGTTACGGAACGATTACCGGTAAGGGAGAAAGGTGCCAATTTGCAGCCTTTCCCGGTAAATCCTAAAAAACGCTTAAAATGCCGCCTATTTTCTGCGCCGCGGACGGCCGCTTCGCCCTTGCGAAACGACGGAAAAATACGGAAATTGTGGAACTCTCCGCCGTCCTATCGTATCCTGTAATCTTGTAGTCTTATCGTTCGAGACTACGTCACTGCTTCGACCGCTTTTCCGCCTTCATGTTCAGGAACCCCCTTTTCGCCGCGCCGCTTTTTATCGCGGTTCTATGCGCCGGCTCCGCCGGGGCTGCAGCCGCGCCGGCGCAGCCGCCCCGAACGCCGCAGGCCGTCGTCGCGCCGACGCCGCTGGATTCCCGGTTTTCGGCCCCGGCCGCTCCAACGGTGCGCGTGCGCACGGGCGCGCATAAAGGCTATGACCGGATCGTGTTCGATTGGCCCCATAACGTCCGCTTCCGCGCAGGCCACAAAGACGGACGCGGTTTCATCATCTTCGACGCGCGCGGCGATTTGCGCCTGCCCAAAGGAATCGAAGACGGCCTGACCCGCGCGCACGGCTTCCGCATCCACAAGAAAGACGGCAAGGTAACGGTCGATTTCACGGTCGCGCCGGGCGCCGCGATCGATACATTCGCCAACGGCCATTCCATCGTCCTCGACATCAAAGGCCGCGCCGCACCGCAAAAAACCGCCATCGCTTCCACGCCGCCGAAACCGGCGCACGCTGCCGCGACGTCTGCCGTAAAACCAGAATCCGCGTCAGCCGAACCGGTCGCGGCTACAGCCGAAAAAGCTGCAGCCGCGCCTGCCGCCCCGGCACAAGCCCCAGTACAGCCGGTTATGACGTCAGAGGAGCCGCCCGCGGCAAAAGCCACCCCGCCCGCCAAGCTCGACGCATCCGCCTTTCCGACGCTGAGCGCCGCGCCGCTTCTGGTCGCCGCATTCGATCCCCAGATCCCCGCGCGGGTCGTGATCTACGACCGCGCCGATACGGGCTATATCGTTTTCGAACGCAAATTCGGGATGGATGTCAAAACTCTGGCCGACGGCGGGCCGCTGCCGCAGGGCATCCGGTCGCTCGACCTGCCCGATAACTCCGGCTACAGCTTTCCGCTTCCGCCGAATGCCGAACTGCACGCGACGCGCGACGGCACCGCGTGGAAAATTTATGTGTCGCAGCGCGAATCCGACGTGCCGGTGGCGACCATGCTTGTGCCCCAGCCCGATTTCGCGCTCGGCGCGCGTTTCGTCCTGCCCCTGCCCGATGCGCCGACCCCGATCCGCATAACCGATCCGGTCGTCGGCGACGATCTGATCCTCGTTCCCTTGAAACAAAGCGAAGCCTTCAGTGTCGGACGCGACAACGCCAATTTCCGCATCCTGTCCGCCGCGCAGGGGCTTGTGATCAAACCGCTGACCGACAAGCTGATCGTCCGCGACGTTTCCGACGGCATCGAAATCACCAGCGACGGCGGACTGCAGATGTCGCCGCCGCTCGATACCGGGCTGTCGCAGCAGTCGCCATCCAAAGCGCGCGCCGAGGCCGCAGGCAAATCGCTATTCGCTTTCGCCGCCTGGGCGGGCAAACCCGACGAAACTTTTACCCAGACGCGGCAACGGCTTCAGCAAACCATCGTCGATGTCCCCGAAGCGGAGCGCAATCGCGCGCGGCTCGAACTGGCGCGTTTTTACTTCGCCCACGGCAACGGCGCCGAAGCGATGGGGCTGTTGAAAATGCTGGTGAAGAAAGTTCCCGACCTTGCCGCCCACGCCGATTTCAGGGCCGTGCTCGGCGCGTCGGAGATTCTCGCTTACCGGCCCGAGGAAGGGCTGAAGGAATTCGATGCGCCCCAACTGACCAACCAGCCGGAAAGCGAATTGTGGCAAGCGATAGGACTGGCCGAGGAACGCGACTGGCCGGATGCGGAGGAAAAATTCGCCACCACCGAAAGCATCCTGACCGGATATCCGGAACCGTTCTTCTCGCGCTTTATGGTGCTGGCCATCGAATCCGCCGTCGCGGCAGGCAAAGACCACGAAGCC
>JAGWKW010000239.1 GCA_028865155.1 Alphaproteobacteria bacterium | reverse complement strand
CTACTCCTTCGGAACCGAAATAATATGAGGATTTGAGCTACGGGCAATCTATACCGCCTTTATAAAGCGCGCCGTTGCAACGCTTAATCCTTGCAAAGGTGTGGATTGCTCCCTTTGCGAGGCCGTATTTCTCTATCGCCAGTATTCCATAGTGGGAACACGACGGAGTATAGATGCACTTCTTATTATGCAGCCCCCGTAAATGTCGCTGATAAAAGCGGATGGCGGATAGAGCAAGCCACTTCATTTGTTTTTCTCAAAAGTGCATGCGAGCCAAGCGCCACTGCCCCCGCCACATCCTTGAACTGTAACTTGGCGATATTCGCTAGAGTGAAAGCGCCAGCCATCAATGGCATGTGAATTGAGAAAATCTTGAAACTGTTCACATCGGGCTTCATCCCATCCGTTGTCCTTCGTTCCACACCCAGCAACTGTGGGCACAAAGGCTTTGACCATGTACTGAACGCCCACGGTGTCCTCCTGTGATATAATTCGATCGGTACAAGTTTATGTGAACTATAATGAAATGCAACGCGTGTATTTGCCATATCCTGCAATGAGGCCGAATAAGCTTCGCCCTATAGAACGGCGCGTTTTGTCGTATTGAAAATAATTTGAAAAATGATGGCGTCCCCTACGGGAGTCGAACCCGTGTTCTCACCGTGAGAGGGTGGTGTCCTGGGCCTCTAGACGAAGGGGACGCAAAGAGCCTTGTGGCGGAGCGTTTTAAATCACTTTTTGCGGAATTTGTCGAGGCTGATAACTTCGCCGCGTTTTCCGTCATCTTCCTTGCCGTCGCCGCCGCCATTCTTGTCGGGCGTGTCGTCATCGCCTTCGCCGCCTTCGTCATCGTCGCCGGTTTGGAACTGCAGGGCGAAATTGACCGACGGGTCGGCGAATGTCGTTATGGATTCGATCGGCACGACAAGGTCTTCCTTGACGTTGTTGAAGCTTAGCGTGACGTGGATGCTGTCGTTTTCGATTTTAAGGCCGAAAAACTGGTATTGCAGGACGATGGTCATTTCGTCCGCATATTGCTTGGCCAGATAGTCCGGAACCTTGACCCCGGGGAATTTGGTCTGGAAGGTGATATAGAAATGATGTTCGCCGGGCAGACCGTCGCGGGCGACGATCTCCATCGTCTCGCGCACGACGTCGCGCAGGGCGGCTTCGATCATCAAATCATAACGCAATAAATCTTCGCTCATACCGAAAACGTATCTTGGGGTTAGGAAAAGCCGCGCCATATGCGGCTACAGCGCACCCTTTGAAATTAGAGGCGCAAAGCGCAAAAGCCAAGCGTAAAAAAAGCGCATGCGCTGCGTCATAAACGCATAACGGGCGAAGGCGGAACGGAATGAACGGAAAAAGATTGGGGGGCTTCTGTTGCCCGGCGCCCCCCGAGCCGCGCTAGGTGCAAACTACCTTACTTCCGCTATGCGGAGATTAGGCAGCGAGCGCAACCTGGCTCATGTCAACATTGTCGTTGGCATTTATAGATATGACCCGATAACGGCGGTATCATGCCGGGCAAAAACCATGCCTTTACCACGCGCGTCGATCCTGTTTCGCCCCCATATCAGATGCCGGAGTCCTGCATCTCATGGTGGAGGCGCCGGGTACCGCCCCCGGGTCCGCAGCGTTTATTCCGCAAGGCGTTTATCGCCATAGTCAGCGAACTGACGGTCTATATATAGCACGGAATTGCTTAAGGAAAAGGGTTGGGGATCGTTTTGTTGCGATTCCAGCCTGTTAGGCGGGTTCGTTCAGGCCGGGGGCGGGCTAAATCGGCTCGTTCTCGCCGACCGTGTGGGTTTGCGACATGATTTGCAGCGCGTCGGCCAGTTCGGGCTGTTTGCGCATAACGGCGGCTTCGCCTTCCTTGATCGCTTCTTCGGCGCGGTCGAATTCCAGCAGGCCGAAATGCCCAAGCCGCGGCGCGATATGCACGTCGGGCGGATCGCCCGCCAGACGTGACCTTGTGATACGGTCCTGCATGATGTTGAGCGACGAGGTCATGACGCCGAACACGCTCGGCCCGTCATAGTCGCGATGGAAGACGCGGCGCGTGATCGTGTCCATCAGCGACAGTTTTTCGTGCTCGTTGTTTTCTTCGAGGAACTTGATCATATCGAAGCCTGCCGCGGTCGGAACGACCGAATCGTGGCGGCGCGATTTGCCGATCATGTCGGCGTTGAGATTGATGGCGATGACCATGTCGGCGCCCAGCGCGCGGCACGCTGCGACGGGCAGGGGGCATACCAGCGCGCCGTCGGCAAGCCAGCGATTGCCGATTCTAACGGGCGGGAAAATGCCAGGCAGCGAAAAGGACGCGCGCAGCGCTTCGACCAGGTCGCCGTCCTGCAGCCAGATTTCATGGCCGGTGACAAGGTCAGTGGTCATCGCGGCGA
>JAGWKW010000024.1 GCA_028865155.1 Alphaproteobacteria bacterium | reverse complement strand
CTTTGTCTTTTATCTTCGCGCTGTTCCTGATCTGGCAGGGCGTGCCGCAAAATCTGCAAGCCTATATCCATGCCGTCGGCCTGGAGGGCGCGAAACAGACCATTGCGCAAGGCCCGGTCGCAAGCCAGACCGCGATCAAGCTTTTAGGCAGCAACGGCGGCGGCTTCTTCAACGCCAACAGCGCGCATCCTTACGAAAACCCGACGCCGCTGAGCGGCTTCGCCGAACTTGTCGCGATCATGCTGCTTCCGGTCGCGACGATTCTCGGTTTCGGGCATATGGTCGGCGACAGAAGACAGGGCCGCGCTTTGTTCGCAAGCGTGTCGGTTTTGTTTGTGATCCTGCTGGCCATATGCCTTTACACCGAAACCATGCCGCACCCTCGGCTAGCCGCGCTTCATATCGACCAGAGTGTCACGGCAGCCAATCCCGGCGGCAATATGGAAGGAAAGGACGTGCGTTTCGGCAATTTCGATTCCGTGCTGTGGACGGTCGCGACGACTGCGACTTCGAACGGATCGGTCAATTCGTCGATCGGCAGTTCGATGCCGCTGTCGGGCATCGTGCCTTTGTTCAACATGCTGGTCGGCGAGGTCATTTATGGCGGCGTCGGCTGTGGGCTATATGGCATCCTGATCTATGTGCTGATCACCGTTTTCATCGCCGGGCTTATGGTCGGACGGACGCCCGAATATCTAGGCAAGAAGATCGAAGCGCATGAAATCAAGCTCGCCGCCCTGACGATGTTTCTGTATCCCGTCTGCGTGCTGGGCTTCGGCGCATTGAGCCTTCTGTTGCCCGAAGGCGCGGCCTCAATCACGTCACCGGGGCCGCATGGCTTGACGCAAACGCTTTATGCCTATGCTTCGGCGGCGGCGAATAACGGTTCGGCCTTCGCCGGGTTCAATGCCAACACCGAATTCCAGAATATCATGCTGGCTATCGTCATGTTTATCGGGCGCTATGGCGTTATTTTCCCGGTTCTGGCCATCGCCGGATCGCTTGCGGCTAAGAAAACGGTTCCGGCCTCGACCGGAACCTTTCCGACCCATGGCGCCATGTTCGTACTGCTTCTGGCCGGGATCATCGTCATGTTCGGCGGGCTGACCTATTTCCCCGCGCTCGCGCTCGGCCCGGTCGCCGAACATCTTTCCCTCCCCTTCCATGCTCTCGGACTGACCTATGGCTAAGAAAAACGCTCCGTCCGCCCTGCTCGATTCCGTTCTGCTGCGCGAAGCCGTAGTTCAGGCATTCCGCAAGCTCAACCCCGTGACGATGGCACGCAACCCGGTCATGTTCACGGTCGAGATCGGCAGCGCGCTCGCGACCTTTCTCGCGCTGCGCGATGCCCTTATCGGCAAACCGTTCGCCGTCGGGCTGCAGATCGCGTTGTGGCTCTGGTTCACTGTCCTGTTCGGCAATTTCGCCGAAAGCGTCGCCGAAGGACGCGGCAAGGCGCAGGCCGACAGTCTGCGCAAAACCAAGGTCGAGACCACGGCCAAGAAAATCGCGACGCTCGACGACGCAAATTATATGGCTATTCCGGCGACTGCGCTGCGTATCGGCGATCTGGTCGTGGCCGAAGCCGGCGACGTGATCCCCGGCGACGGCGATGTGATCAAGGGTATCGCCACGGTCGATGAATCCTCGATCACCGGCGAAAGCGCCCCCGTCATCCGCGAGTCCGGCGGCGACCGTAGCGCGGTCACGGGCGGCACGCGCGTGATTTCCGACCGTATCGTGATTGAAATCCGCGCCAATCCGGGCGAAAGTTTCCTCGACCGCATGATCGGCCTTGTCGAAGGCGCGCGGCGGCAGAAAACGCCGAACGAGATTGCGCTGAACATCTTGCTGATCGGGCTGACGCTGATTTTTCTGATCGTATGCGTGACGTTACAAGGCTTCGCCATTTACAGTGGCGCGCCGATTTCGGTCATCTATGTGGTCGCGCTTCTGGTCACGCTTATTCCGACCACGATCGGCGGGCTTCTGTCCGCCATCGGCATCGCGGGCATGGACCGGCTTGTGACTTTCAACGTCATCGCCAAATCGGGCCGCGCGGTCGAGGCCGCGGGCGATATCGATACGCTGCTGCTCGACAAGACGGGGACGATCACGCTCGGTAACCGCATGGCGACCGCGTTTCTGCCCACGGGCGGCGCGAGCGAAGAAGACCTGGCCGAAGCCGCGATGCTGTCCTCGCTCGCCGACGATACGCCCGAAGGCAAATCCATCGTCCGGCTGGCCGAAGAAAAATACGGCCTCGACGCACACAGCCGTCACAAGAGCGACATGAAATTCATCCCCTTCAGCGCCCACACGCGTATGAGCGGCATGGATACGGAGGCGTTTTCGATCCGCAAGGGCGCGCCGGATTCGATTTTGCAATATTCGGGTGCGGGCGAAAGTTCAGAAATCATGCGCGCGGTCGAGCGCATCGCCAAGACCGGCGGCACGCCGCTTCTGGTCGCCAAGGACAAGCGAATTCTGGGCGCCGTGCATCTGAAAGACATCATCAAAACGGGTATCCACGACCGCTTCATGACGCTGCGCCGCATGGGCATCCGTACCGTCATGATTACGGGCGACAATCCGATTACGGCCGCCGCCATCGCGGCCGAGGCGGGCGTCGACGATTTCCTCGCCGAAGCCTCGCCCGAAAAGAAGCTCGACCTGATCCGGCGCGAACAGGCCGCGGGCAAGCTTGTCGCCATGTGCGGCGACGGCTCGAACGACGCGCCCGCCCTGGCGCAGGCCGATGTCGGCGTGGCTATGAACACGGGCACGATGACCGCGCGCGATGCCGGAAACATGATCGACCTCGACAGCGATCCGACCAAGCTGATCGAAATCGTCATGATCGGCAAACAGCTTCTGATGAGCCGCGGCGCGCTGACGACCTTTTCCATCGCCAACGATGTCGCCAAATATTTTGCCATCATCCCGGCCCTGTTCATGGGCATTTTCCCCGGCATGAAGGCATTGAACGTCATGGGGCTGAGCAGCCCGCAAAGCGCAATTTTGTCCGCCATCATCTTCAATGCGCTGGTGCTGGTCGCGCTGATCCCGCTCGCGCTGCGCGGCGTCAAATATGCGCCCGCCCCGGCTTCCACGCTGTTGCGCCGCAATCTTTTGATCTATGGGTTCGGCGGCGTTGCCGTTCCCTTTATCTGCGTCAAACTCATCGATATGATCGTCAGCGCGTTCATGGGAACCTGAAATGCAGCAAGATCTTCGCGCCAGCTTCGTCATTCTCGGCCTGCTCGGTCTGCTGACGGGCATCATATACCCGCTGGTCACGCTGGGCGTCGGCCAACTCGTCTTCCCCTACCAGTCCAACGGCAGCCTGATCGAACAGAACGGCAAAATCATGGGTTCAACATTGATTGGGCAGAAATTCGCAGGTGCAACCTATTTCCATTCCCGGCCATCGGCGGCAAACTATGCCGCTGATGCTTCGGGCGGCAGCAACCTGCCGGTGGCCTCGCACGCTTTTTATGACACCGTTGCTGCGCGCGCTGCCAAATGGCGCAAGACAGGCGGCGCTCAATCCCTGCCGGCCGATTTAGTTACCGCCTCCGCTTCCGGCCTTGACCCCGATATTTCCGTTGCCAACGCGCTTTACCAGGCTCCGCTTGTCGCCAGCGCGCGCGGGCTGCCCTTGCCGCAACTGGACAGCCTGATCGCCCGGCACACCGAACCGCGCGCCTTTGGCTTCATCGGCGAGGAACGCGTCAATGTCCTCGCGCTCAACCGCGCGCTCGACACGCTGACAAGACCCGCACCATGACCGAAGAGCAACGCCCGTCGCCCGAAGCCCTGCTCGAAGAAGCCAAGAGCGAGCATCGGGGTAAGCTTAAAATCTTCCTTGGCGCGGCGCCTGGCGTCGGCAAGACTTTCGCGATGCTGAACGCCGCCCGCGCGCGCGTCGCCGAGGGCGTCGATACCGTCGTCGGTATCGTCGAAACGCACCGGCGCAGCGAGACCGAAGCGCTGGCCGAAGGCATCGAGGTCATTCCGCGGCGGAAGCTCGACTACCGCGGACTCAAATTCGACGAAATGGACATCGACGCAATCCTTGCGCGCAAGCCACAGCTCGTCCTTGTCGATGAACTCGCCCACACCAACATTCCGGGCGCGCGGCATAGAAAACGCTATCAGGATGTCGAGGAAATCCTCGAAGCCGGGATCGACGTCTATTCGACGCTGAATGTCCAGCATATCGAAAGCCTCAACGATATCGTGGCGCGCATCACCGGCGTCACCGTGCGCGAAACCGTGCCGGACACGATCGTCCAGACCGCCGCGACGATCGAACTCATCGACCTGCCGCCCGAAGAATTGCTCAAACGGCTTCAGGAAGGCAAAGTCTATATCCCGGAACAGGCTCGGCTTGCGATCAACCGCTTCTTCACGCACGGCAACCTGACCGCGCTGCGCGAACTTGCCTTGCGGCAGGCCGCCGCCCGAGTCGACGAGGAAATGACGAGCTACATGCGTCGCCACGCGATTCAAGGCCCGTGGCCGACCAGCAACCGCATCATGGTCTGCATTTCGGAAGACGGGCAGGCGGTGTCGCTGATCCGCACCGCGCGGCGCAGCGCGGAACGGCGGCAGACGCCATGGCTCGTCCTTTATGTCGAAACCAGCCGTTATGCGCTGATCCCGGAATCCGCCCGTGCCGATATTGTCCAGGCGATCGAGCTCGCCGAAAGCATGGGCGCGGAAACCATGACTGTGACCGGCGAAGATGTCTCCGCCGAAATCCTGCGCGTCGCGCGCGAACGCAATGTCAGCACCATCATCATCGGCAAATCGGTACGGTCGCTATGGTCGCGGCTCGCGCGGCCTTCGGTGGCTTCCTCCATCCTGACCAAAGGCGACGGGTTCGATATCCTTCTCGTCACCAACCGCGACGGAAAACGGAACAACACAGCCCGGGCAAAGCCGGATGCGGCGCGCCGCTGGCGCGCCCGGCTGCCCGAATACGCGCAAGCAGCCGGCATCGTCGCCATCGCCACTATCCTTGCCGCGATCATGTCGCAATTCATGGCTCCTGCTTTTTTGTCGTTTTTCTATTTTATCGCCATTTTCCTTGTCGTGCTCGATTTCGGCTTCGCCGTTTCTGCTTTCGCCGCGCTGCTGGGCGGCGTCGCCCTCGACGCCTTGATGGCGCCGCATGCTTTTCTGCTGCCGCGCAGCCACGAAGACGGGCTGGCCCTTCTGTTTTATTTCGTCACCGGCATCGCGATCAGCGCTATCGGCGGCCGTATCCAGCTGCAAACCGCCGCCACGCGCCGCCATGCCGAACGCACCCAGGCCTTGTACGATTTCACGCGCAGCATCGCGGCGGCGGCGACCATCGACGATGTCGCGCAGATCACGGCGCAACGCGTCGCCTCGACGCTCGGCGTGCGCACGGCGCTTTTACTGCCGCGCGGCGAACGTCTCGAGACCGCCGCCGCCGTGCCGTCCGATTTGCGGCTCGATACGGCATCGGGCGCGGCGATGAACTGGGCGTGGCTGCATGGCAAGCCTGCGGGCCTTGGCTCCGACACGCTGCCCGGCGCAGCGTTCTACGGCCAGCCATTGCAGTCCGGCAGCAATACGGTCGGTGTCCTCGCAGTCAGGAACGACGATGATAAAGGCGCGCTGACGCCCGACCAGAATCATTTCCTGTCCAGCCTCGCCTATCAGGCAGCATCGGCCATCGAGCGCGCCAAGCTCGTCACCGACGTGGCGCAAGCGCGGCTCCAGACCGAAACCGAAAAGCTGCGCGCCAGCCTTCTGTCCTCGATCAGCTATGACTTGCGCGCGCCGCTCGACAACATCATCGCTATTACGCGCAATCTCGACAAGCGCTGGAACGAGATCGAGCCGCAGGGCCGGATGGAGCTGATTGCCTCGATCGGCGACGAGGCCGGGCGGCTCGACCGGTTCGTCCAGAATTTCCTCGACATGACCGAGCTCGTCACCGGGAATATCCGGCTGGCGCGCAAGCCGGTTGCTCTGCGCGACGTCGTCGGCATGGCGCTTTTGCGCCTGTCGCGCCAGATCGGCGGCCGCGACATCAAAATCGATATTCCCGACGATTTGCCGCCCGTCAACGGAGACGAAGCCGTCTTGCAGCGCGTGTTCGCCAATATCATCGAAAATGCCTGCGCCTATTCGCCGTCGGATCAGCCCGTCCATATCGTCGCCCGCGCGCGCGGCCCCGGCGTCACGATCACAATCACCGACCGGGGATCCGGCATTCCCGAAAGCGAGCGCGAACGTGTGTTCGATATGTTCTATCGCGCCAAAAGCGACGGAACGCAGAATTCCATACGCGGCGCCGGGCTAGGGCTTTCGATCTGCCGCGGCTTTATCGAGGCGCATCATGGAACGATCAAGGCGCGGCCGGGCGAAGACGGCACAGGCACAAGGATCGAGATCAGCCTGCCCGTGGGCAGAATGTAGGGGTTAGGAAATCAGGCGGCCTTGGGCGCCGTCTTTTTGAGCGCCGAGACGTCGCCGATAGCCTGATCGACAAGCCGCGCGGCATCGGCTTCGGGCATGTTTTCGGCCAAGGCCTTGCGCGCCATGGTCATGGCCATGTCGATGGCCGCGCGGCGTACATCGGCAACGGCTTCCGCTTCGGCCAGGCGAATGCGCTCGGCAGCAATTTGCTCCTGCCGCTTGAGGGAAGCCTCCAGATCGTCGGCTGCCTTCCTGCGCATAAGCTCCGCCTGTTCCTGCGCACGGGAAATTATGGCCTTGGCATCGGATTCCGCCGCGGCCTGCTTCGTTTTGCAGTCCGCCAGAGCCGTTTCCGCTTCGGCGCGAAGACGGCGCGCCTCGTCGAGTTCCGCGCGGATTTCCGCGATGCCGGCGTCGAGCCAGCCGAGCAAAGGCTTGCGCCCATAGACATAAGCCAGAATCGCAAAGACGACAAAAGCGACCGTATAGATAAACAGCGGGTCATGGATAAGCTCGCTCATGCATTCACCTGGATTTTTACGCCGGCGGCTTTTTCGGCCACGGAAGCAGCCAGATCGCCTGCACTTTTACGCACGGATTTCAGAGCGGCTTCGCGCGCGACGGCGATGTCGGCTTCGACTGCGCGCAGCTTGCGCGCAAGCTCTTTTTCCTGTGCGCCGCTATGGGCGGCGGTTTCTTCTTCCAGCTTGGCGATCATGTCGGCCACATGGGCCTGCGCACGCATCCGCGCCTCGCCCAGCGACTTCTCGACCTCGGCAGATGTCGCCTTGGCATGATCATTCGCGGTTCTGGCCGCTTCAAGCTCGCCCGAAATGACGGTTTTGCGATTATCCTTGGTGCGCGCGACGCGCGGCAGCGCAATCATCGACATCAAGGCGTACAAAAGCCCGAAGGTAATCGCGAGCCAGAACATTTCTTCCGGATAGAACGAGGTGTCGAGCTGCGGCAGCCCCGCGCCTTCCGCCTGCGCAGGAAGCGCTGCGAAAAGCACGGGCAAAGCCGCAAACGCGATACCGAACCGGTTCCGGAAGATCCGCATCGGCTCAGGCCTTCGTGAACATGAGCATGATCGAGATCAGGAAGCCGCCGAGGAACACGAGTTCGGTAACGGCGAAGCCGATATACCCGATCTTGGAGAATTTGGATTCGGCGGAAGGATTGCGCGCGATCGCGGTGATCCACGCCGAGAAGATCAGGCCGAGGCCGATACCGCCGCCCGCCGTCCCGATCATCGCAATGCCCGCGCCGAGCAACTTCATCGCATTCACGTCCATAGAAAACTCCCAACTGTTAGAGGTAAGAAAACTTAGCCATGCATCTCGATCGCATCGCGCAGGTAAACCGAAGCCAGAATGGCATAGATATAAGCCTGCAAAAACGCGACGAAAAATTCGAAGCCGGTCATAGCAATGTTGGCCGCCATAGGCAATATGCTAAGCCCCGCGAGCCAGCCCGCGGTCAAAAGGCCGATCACCATGCCCGAAAACACCTGAAGCAGAATATGCCCCGCCAGCATGTTGGCGAAAAGACGCACGGTCAGCGTGAAAGGGCGCACAGCGAAGGAAATGAATTCGATCAGCGTCATCGGCAGGATCAGAACCTTGGGAATGCCCGCCGGCGTGAACAGCATCAGGAAATGCCAGCCATGGCGCACGAACCCGGCGATGATGATGACAACGAACAGGAACAGCGCGATCGCAAGGTTGACGATGAAATGGCTCGTCACCGAAAGCGATCCCGGAAACATGCCGAACAGGTTGCAGAACAGGACGAAGGTGAAGATCGTGAACAAAAGCGGGAAGAACGGCTTGGCCCTTTCGCCCGCGCCGCTTTCGAGCATGTCGGTGACAAGATCGTAAAGCTTTTCCGCCAGAATCTGCCAGCGTCCGGGTACGACCGCCTGAGGACGCATCGCCAAAACCATCAGCGCGGTACAGGCGCAGATGGCGACGATCATGAACAAAGCGGATGTGTTGAACGAAATGGCATGGCCGCCCACCGAAAACAACGGCGCGCCAATGTCATGGATTTTGAATTCTTCGAGAAGCGATGCCGCCATGTCTTCTTATTCCCTAACCGTCTTTGCCTGCGCCGGCTTTGTCTTCGCCAGATTGAAGCGCCCGCCACACATTAACGAACCCCAAGACAAACCCCGCCAAAACCGCCGTCACCACCCCCCAGGGCGCGGTTCCGAACTGGCGGTCGATCAGCCAGCCGATGAAGCCCGCCCCGGCGACCGCGCCGACGAAATCGAACCCTATACGGCTGGCCGAAACGGCGCCCTGCGTCGCTTCGTCCCGCCCCGGTTCCGGCTTCGGCGCATGCCTTGTTTCGGCCTGCCGGATGCGGTCGGCAAGATTGTCGAGCCTGTCGCTTTCCGGCCTGTCGGGCATCGTCTCCGGCCTTGGTCAAATCCGGTCGCAACCTAAGCGGCAGCTACCTTCGAGTCAAGGCATTATGCCCCTCTTATGGCTTCTATTTTTGGCTTTCCGGCAGAGGAGGTTCGCCCCATGCTTTGCGCAGCGCATCGGCTATGGTTTTGGGCGGCGCCTGTTCGTCAAATGTCGTGACCAGATTACCTTTGGGATCCATCAGGTAAATCAGCGCGGAGTGGTCGACGACGTAATCCTGATCGCCTTCGCCTTTTTTATAATAAACTTGGTATTCCTTGGCGACGGCAGCGATTTGTTCAGCCGTGCCTGTAAGGCCGATAATTTTCGGGTTGAACAATGCGTCATAATATTTAAGGCGCGCGGACGTATCGCGCGCCGGATCGACGGTGATGAAAAGCGGCTGAACCTTGCCCGCTTCGCTTTTCAGCATATCGAGGGAACGCGCGATGCTTTGCAGCCCGGTCGGACACATATCGGGGCACATCGTATAACCGAAATAGACGAGAAGATATTTGCCCGAAAAATCGGTATTGCTGACCAGCTTGCCGTCCTGATCGGTGAGGGTAAAAGGCCCTCCAATTTTGCCGGTCAAAGGCGTCCGCGGCACAGGATTGGCAGGCGTAACCATCGATTCCTGCTGTAAAGCTTCGACCCGCTCCTCAGCTTTGCGCGATTCCCACATCCACAGCCAGCCCGCCAGCAGAACGCCGATGATCAGGGCCATGACGAAATGGGATATTCCCCACCGCGCGAGGAACTTGCCCTTTTTCGAGAACATGCGTTTGCGATGAAAAATCATGGGATTCCTATAACATTTATTCCTTCCGGGTAAAAGCGGGTTGACTTTTGCGTGCCGAAGGCCCAAAAGGACGCCTCTTTCAAGCAAAAGGAAGCGCGATGCCCAGAGCCGCCTGTACAAGGCGGCAAATTCGGTGACGCGGGGTGGAGCAGTCCGGTAGCTCGTCAGGCTCATAACCTGAAGGTCGTAGGTTCAAATCCTACTCCCGCAACCAAATATAAGCAAAATCAATAGGTTACGAGATTATTGATTTAGCAAACTTCCCCAAGTACACTTACCCAGAACTTACCCAATCTGACCCAGCCGGCCAGCCGGGGCATTCCGCCCCCGCCCGCCGGCTGAATCTGTGGGAAGCGAGGCCATATGCCGACGCATTCCATTCTGGGCGGCAAGGTGAAGCTCTATCGCCGCGACGACGGCAGCGAGCACTGGTATTGCTCGACCTATTTCCAGGGCAAGAACCGCCGTAAGAGCACCAAGTCCGACAGCCTTTCCCACGCCGAGGAAATCGCCGAGGACTGGTTTCTCGAATTGCGCGGCAAGAGCCGCGCCGGCCTGCTCGACCTGCCGACCGGCCCGACTTTCAACCAGGCCTCCGACATTTTCGAGGAGGAGTACGAGGTCAGTACCAGCGGCGAGCGCAGCCCGCGCTGGGTTGCCGAGCACAAGGCGCATCTCAAAAATCATCTGCGCCCCTTCTTCGGCAAAATGGGCGTAACCCAGATTACCGCCGATACCGCCCAGCAATACCGCATCCACCGCAGCAAGAACCCTTACGTGCGGACGAAAAAAGCGAATGGCGCCGAGCCGGACGACGGCAAAGCGGCGCCCCCGCCCAAACCCCCTGCTCGCAACACACTCGACAACGAGATCATCACCCTTCGTCTGGTCATGAAGATCGCGCTTCGCAAGGGCTGGATTACGGGCCTTCCTGATTTCTCTGCGCCATACAAGAAGCAGATGAAGGTGGTCCGCAGGCCGTGGTTCTCGCCGGAGGAATACAAGGCGCTCTATACCGCGACCCGCGACCACGCCCGTGCCGCCAAAAGCGAGCGCAATCGCTACGAAGCCGAACAACTGCACGACTATGTGTTGTTCATGGCCAATACCGGCTTACGCCCCGACGAGGCCAAAAATCTCGAACATCGCGACATAAAGATGGTCAAGGACGACGCCACCGGCGACCTCATTCTTCTCATCGAAGTGCGCGGCAAGCGCGGCACAGGCTATTGCAAGAGCAGGCCCGATGCCGTGAAGCCCTATCAGCGGCTATTGAACCGCCCCAAATGGGCGCCGCAGGGCCGCAAGCCGCGTTCGAAGAAGGCTCTTGCCGCAGCGGAGGCGCGTGATCCCGCGCCGAACGATTTACCGCAGCCGACGGACAAAGTGTTTCCCGGCAATCACATCAAGCAATTCAACCGCGTCCTCGCCGACAAGAAACTGAAATTCGATCGCGACGGCAAACCGCACACGTTCTACTCGCTCCGCCACTATTATATCTGCCAGCGCCTCATGGAAGGCGCCGACGTCTATCAGCTCGCCAAGAACTGCCGTACCTCGGTCGAGATGATCCAGAAGCACTATGCCGTCCACATCGCCAATATGCTCGACGCGGCAGCTATCAATGTGAAACGCCCGCGCCGCCGTAAACCGGCACCGCTCGCCGGAAAGGACTGACCACGCCGTTTCTTCTAAACATAGGCAATTCGAAAGCTCGGCCGGAGCTTTGCCATGTTCAGCGTGACGTTCAGCGTCATGCCGGAGGGAGCGCCCCTTGGGGTCGGCGACCGTTCCGGGGTTCAGCCCCGCTTCTTTTCCAAGGCGTGTGTTCAGTCCTTGCCTTCCGGAAAGCGCCGGTTCGGCGAGCGGCATGGCGTTCGCATTCGCCCGCCGCGCTTCCCATGCGCAGCCTCGTTTCGACGCCGC
>JAGWKW010000023.1 GCA_028865155.1 Alphaproteobacteria bacterium | reverse complement strand
GCGTTTCGCGGCGGTTGCCTTTGACCCATTCGGTCATCAGCCCGACCACCGCCGTGCCTTTGTCGCCGAATTCGCTCGACGTCGCGTCGGGCATACCGGCCAGATGGCGCGCCGCTTCGATCACCGCCATTTGCATGCCGAAGCAGATGCCGAAATAGGGAATGTTTTTTTCGCGCGCGAATTGCGCCGCGCGGATTTTACCTTCCGTCCCGCGTTCGCCGAAGCCGCCCGGAACCAGAATGCCGTTGACGTTGTCGAGGTGATGCAGCGTATTCGCGCCTTCGAACACCTGGCTGTCGAGCCATTCGATATTGACGCGCACATTGTTGGCGATGCCGCCATGCGCCAAGGCTTCGGACAGCGATTTATAGCTGTCGAGCATGGACGTGTATTTGCCGACGATTGCGATCGTGACCTCGCCTTCCGGTTCGCGCACGCGCTGAACGATGTTCTTCCACGGCGTCAGGTTCGGTTTTTTATCCGTCGGCAGGCCGAAATAGCGCAGCACCTGCTCGTCGAAACCCTGTTCGTGATATTTAACCGGCACGTTGTAAATCGTATCGACATCCAGCGCCTCGATCACGCATTCGGCCTTGATGTTGCAGAACAGGCCGATTTTTTTGCGTTCGGATTCGGGAATCGGGCGCTCCGAACGGCACAGTAAAATTTCCGGCTGGATGCCGACGGAAAGCAGCTCTTTCACCGAATGCTGGGTCGGCTTGGTTTTCAGCTCACCCGCAGACTTGATATAGGGCAGCAGCGTGACGTGGATGAAAAGGCATTGCTCCTCGCCCAGTTCGTTGCGCAACTGGCGGATCGCTTCGAGGAACGGCAGGCTTTCGATGTCGCCCACCGTGCCGCCGATCTCGCACAGAACGAAATCCTCGTCGGTCAGATCGGCACGGACGAATTCCTTGATCGCGTCGGTGACATGCGGAATGACCTGCACCGTGCCGCCCAGATAATCGCCGCGCCGTTCCTTGGCGATGACGCCGGAATAGATTTTCCCCGAAGTGACATTGTCGCTTTGCCGCGAGGCCACGCCGGTGAAACGCTCATAATGGCCGAGATCGAGATCGGTTTCAGCGCCGTCGTCGGTGACATAGACTTCGCCATGCTGGGTTGGCGACATGGTGCCGGGATCGACATTCAGATAGGGATCGAGCTTACGGAGGCGGACTTTATACCCGCGCGCCTGAAGCAGCGCGCCGAGCGCCGAAGACGCGATCCCCTTGCCCAACGAGGACACAACGCCGCCGGTGATAAAAATAAAACGCGCCATTCCTATACGTCTCCGCAGATTCTCTTACAAAGCATCTCCAAAAATCGCTTCGCGCCCTACTTCGCCATCGGCACCTGCGGCGCGGCAGGCTTGGCGGGAGCTTCCGCCTTGGCCGCAGGGGCTTTAACCGGAGCCTCCTGCATCTTGGTCGCCGATACCGGGATCTGGCCGAGCAGGCTGACAGCCTTGTGTTCGCGGCTCGCAAGCGCGCCCAAGGCTAAACTATTGATGATGAACATCGCGGCAAGGAACGAGGTTGCGCGGGTAAGCAGGTTGGCTGAGCCGCGAGCCGTGAACAGTCCACCCATCGTGCCGCCCCCACCGCCGCCCGTCAGGCCGCCGCCGTCCTGCGCCGTACGCTGAACCAGAATGACCGCGACAAGCGCCACAGCGAGAAGCAACTGGATGACGAGAAGAACATTTTGCATAGGCGATTCCTTGCGAACGAAAAAAGAAAACCCTGAAACGGCGGATTAACGCCGCCGAACTGATCAATTCACCCGAATTTTTGGCTGGAATGATTCAATAGAGCATCGGCGCAAAAAAAGAAAGCTTTCTGATTTCCAGCCGCCCAGCTATACGCCACCCTTGTTTTACACGGCTTTTTCAGGCCGTGGCGGGATCTGCCAGATTTGCTCCGGCGAATCAATGAAGTAGAAAATCCGGCTTCCACCGCGATGCAGCAAATATAAGATATATGAAAATATTTTCTGGAAATTTTCCATCAGAAATAACGCAATACATTGATATTAAATATATATTACAAATATATTGATGCGAAAATAAAAGCCAATTTTAATAAAACGTTGACTTGTCTCATGTTAATGTATTGCATTGCACAATGGTTTGTTCCGCAACGCAAAAAGCAGGTTCCCTATGTCGCCCACCCTCAAAAACATGACGCAGGACGAAACGCGTATTGGCGAACATGCCGCCGCGCAGCCTTTATCTGGCACAAGGATTGTTTCTGCCGCACGCGTGCATGGCTTTGGCAATATGGCCGTCACCCGCGCCGAAGAGACGGAAAAGAAATCCAATTGATAGGGTTACTTAACCGGCAGCTTGCCGGTTTTCGAATGGCACGCCTTTATCGGCGAGTGTTTTTTGCAGCTCGCCCGATTGCAGCATTTCCCGCATGATATCGCAGCCGCCGATGAACTCGCCCTTAACGTAAAGCTGGGGGATTGTCGGCCAGTTGCTGTAATCCTTGATGCCCTGGCGCAGGCTGGGGTCGGCCAACACGTCGACGCCCTTGAAAGCGACGCCGAGCATGGAAAGGATTTGAACCGCCTGCGCGGAAAAACCGCATTGCGGAAAGACTGGCGTGCCCTTCATGTAAAGCACGACATCGGTCGAGGAAACCTCGGAACGGATGCGCTCGGAAACGGCGGAATCAATCATTTTATGTCTCCTTTATGTAAGGAGGCCGGATTATGCCCTCAACCGCAAAAGGGGGAAAGAAAAAAGAAGCCGCGGAAAACAAAAGGCGGCAACCTTGACACCTGTGCGAATCGGGCCATAGCATGAAGCTTCTTTTCCCTGTTTTCAGGGGGTTCCATGGCCATACGCAAAACCGATGATCCTTACAGCCCGATCCTCAAATCCAGGAAAGGGGGGGACAAGCCGAACTGGACGGCACGTATCCTGTTCGCGCTTTTCGTCGCCGGCTGTCTGGCTGCCATCGTATGGATGGTCAAAATCTCGCCGCCGCTCAAGCCATTAGTCTGCGACCCGGGTGTACATCCATCGTTGACGACGTTCGGCACCTGCCATACGGAATGAAATTATCCGGCCTTCGCCGGCACTGCCGTGTTGAGCGCAAGCGCGTGCAAAACCCCGCCGACGCGCCCTTGTAGAGCCGCGTAGACCATCTGGTGCTGCTGCACCTTCGTCTTGCCGATGAAGGCGCGGCTTTCAACATAGGCCTGATAATGATCACCGTCGCCGCGCAGGTCTTTGATCTCGACTTCCGCATCGGGTAAAGCCTCTTTGATCAGGCGGACGATTTCTTCTTCATTCATGGGCATGGTGATTTCCTCAGCTCATATAATCGGGCAGCCATTTTTCATGCCCGGATTTCAGCGCGGCGACGGCAACCGAACCTGTTCCGGACAGCTTGATTTCTGCGCCGCCGGTCGCGCCAAGCCTGGCAGTGGGGATGCCTGCCGCCTTGGCTCTTTCCAGAACCGCCTCCGGATCCTTGGTCGCAATGACATAGCGGCCCTGATCTTCGCCGAACCAGAAACCCGCGTCGCCCGTTTGCGCGATATCGCAGCCAATTCCGGATGCCATCACCATTTCGGCCAGCGCGACAAGCAAACCGCCATCCGCAACATCGTGGCATGCGTCGATCGCGCGCGCGTCGATCTGGCTGCGAATGAAATCGCCATGCTTGCGCTCGGCATCCAGGTCGACCGGCGGCGGTGCGCCTTCTTCGCGACCGTGGATTTCGCGCAAATAAAGCGACTGGCCGATATGGCCTTTCGTCTCGCCGATGACGAGCAAAGTTTCACCTTCGCTGCGGAAGGCTATGCCGACGGCCTTGCTGACATCCGGCATCAGCCCGACGCCGCCGATGGCGGGCGCAGGTAAAATCGCGCTGCCGTTGGTTTCGTTGTAAAGGCTGCAATTGCCGGAAATGACCGGGTAATCGAGCGCAAGGCAGGCGGCCCTGATGCCCTCGACTGCGCCGACAAACTGCCCCATGATCCGCGGTTTTTCCGGATTGCCGAAATTCATATTGTCGGTGATAGCCAAAGGCCGTGCCCCGACCGCGCAGATATTGCGCCATGTTTCGGCAACGGCTTGTTTGCCACCCTCGATAGGATCGGCCGCGCAGTAGCGCGGCGTGCAATCAACCGTCATCGCCAGCGCCTTGTTGCTGCCGTCGATGCGAACCACCGCCGCGTCGCCGCCCGGCCCTTGCGCGGTGTTGGCCCGCACGAGGCTGTCATATTGTTCCCAGATCCACCGGCGCGAGCACAAATCCGGCGTCACGACGAGCTTCTGCAAAATGCCGAGCGCGGTTTGCCCTTCCGGCAACGGATAGGCCGAAGCCGCAATGTCCGGCAATTTCGGCGTCGGTTCCCACGGGCGGTCATAGACGGGCGATTGCTCGACCAACGGGCCGATCATCATGTCGATTTCGGTTTTGCCGTGACGCGTGCAGACCAAGCGGCCGGTATCGGTCAGCCTGCCGATAACCGAAAAATCGAGTTCCCATTTATGGAAAATCTTCTTGGCTTCCTCTTCGCGCCCGGGCTTGAGAACCATCAACATGCGTTCCTGGCTTTCGGACAGCATGATTTCGTAAGCCGTCATGCCCGGTTCGCGCAACGGCACCTTGTCGAGGTCGATGTCGATGCCAAGCCCGCCCTTCGACGCCATTTCGACCGCGGACGATGTCAGCCCTGCCGCGCCCATATCCTGAATGGCGATGATCGCGTCGGTGGCCATCAGTTCGAGGCACGCTTCCATGACCAGTTTTTCGACGAACGGGTCGCCGACTTGCACGGTCGGGCGCTTGCTGCTCGAGTCCTCGTTGAATTCGCCCGATGACATTGTCGCGCCCTTGATGCCGTCGCGCCCGGTTTTCGAGCCGACGTAAACGACCGGATTGCCGACGCCCGCCGCAGCGGAATAGAAAATTTTATCCTTGTCGGCGACGCCGACCGTCATCGCGTTGACGAGGCAGTTGCCGTTATAGCTGGCGTGGAAATTGGTTTCGCCGCCGACGGTCGGGATTCCGACACAGTTGCCGTAGCCGCCGATGCCCGCGACCACGCCCGCGACGAGCGATTTCGTTTTCGGGTGATCGGGCGCGCCGAAACGCAGCGCGTTGAGGTTCGCAATCGGGCGCGCGCCCATCGTGAAGACGTCGCGCAAGATTCCGCCGACGCCCGTCGCCGCGCCCTGATAGGGTTCGATATAGGACGGGTGGTTATGGCTTTCCATTTTGAAGATCGCGGCCTGCCCGTCGCCGATATCGATGACGCCTGCATTTTCGCCGGGGCCGCAAATGACGCAATCGCCTTTGGTCGGAAGTTTTTTCAGATGCATCCGGGTGGATTTGTATGAACAATGTTCCGACCACATCGCCGCCGTGACGCCGAATTCGGCCTTGGTCGGCTCTCTTCCTAAGAATTTGAGCAGCGTTTCATATTCGTCGCGGCTCATGCCATGTTCGGCCAGAAGGTCGTTAACGGGCGTGTTTTCTTCGGAAATTTTGCGAACGGCGTTGGTCATTTTCCCCTCTTGATGATGGGGAAGTGTATAGCCGAATCCCACCCCGAATATCAAAAAAATACGTCGCCAGATGCGATAACGCATATAGTTCTGTCAGCAAGGCGCAACTGCAAACGCCCTTGTTCGTCGAGGCCCGCAAATTCGCCCTGAATTTCGGCGTCTGGCAGGCGGACGCGAAGCGCGCCTTTGCGGGCATGGGCGAGCCAGGCGTCGCGGATGGGCGCGAAGCCTTGCTTTTCAAGCCGTTCCGCCCACCGCCCCAAAGCTGCCAAAAGCTCGTCCAGCACAACTTCGGCTTGCAGCATACCCGCGCCTTCGGCCGCGAGGCTCGTTGCCGGGTAAAGCGGGTTTTCGGGGGAATGCCGGATATTGAGGCCGATGCCCACGATCAGGAAATTTTCACCTGCTTCGAGCAGCAACCCGCTTATTTTCTTGCCGCCGACAAGAACGTCGTTCGGCCATTTGAGTTCGATGGGGGCCGAAGGCAAAAAACCACGCATCGTATCGGCAATCGCCAGCGCCGCCACAAAGCTGTAAAGCCCCCATGCACCCCGTTCAATGGCGGGTCGCAGAACGATCGAACAATAGAGATTGCCTTCGGGCGACTCCCACACCCTGCCCTGACGTCCGCGCCCGGCGCTTTGCCGCAGCGCCCAGATCACGGTTCCGGCAGGCGCCCCGTTTTCGGCGGCCTGCCGCGCATCGTCATTGGTGCTGGCAGTTTGTTCGAGCTGCTTTATATCGAAACGCATCAACCGATAAAGCCGCGCGCGGCGCGCAACGCGGCGTCGACGAGCGGCGACGGCACGAAGGTCAGCACGACCATCGCGAGCGAGGCGAGGCCCAGCACCGATTTGACGCCCCAGTCTGGCATCGGGTCGAGTGCGCCTTTAGGTTCGTCGAAATACATGACCTTGATGATGCGCAGGTAATAGTAAGCCGTCACGACGCTCGACAGCACGCCGACGATGGCAAGCGGCACCATGCCCGCATCGACGGCGGACAGAAACACGAAATATTTCCCGAAGAAACCGGCCAAAGGCGGCACGCCAGCGAGCGAGAACATCAAGATCGTCATCGCCAGCGCGACAGCGGGGTTTGTTTTCGACAGACCGGACAGATCGGCAATGGCATCGACCGCTTTCCCGTTGCGGCGCAGGCACAACACGACCGCGAAAGCACCGAGCGTATTGAGGACATAGATCGACAGGTAAATCAGCATCGCCTGCACGCCGGGCTGGCCGCCGACCGCGACCGCGACGAGCAGATAGCCAACATTGGCGATCGAGCTGTAGGCCAGAAGGCGCTTCATATTGCCCTGGACGAGGCCCGCGAACGCGCCCCACAGCATCGAGGCAATGGAAACGAAGACGATGATCTGATGCCATTGCGCGCTGAGCCCGTTCATCGGCAGCAGCAAAAAGCGCGTGAACATTGCGAGCGCAGCCATTTTCGGCGCGGCAGCGAAGAAGGCGGTCACGGGCGTCGGCGCGCCTTCGTAAACATCCGGCGTCCACATATGGAACGGCACGCCGGAAACCTTGAAGGCCAGCGCGGCGCAGATAAAGGCCATGCCGACAACGACGCCAGGCTCCATCAAGCCGTGGTTGCGCAAGGCAGAGGCGAGCGACAGGAAGTCGGTCTTGCCGGTATAGCCGTAGATCAGCGATATGCCGTAAAGCAGAAGCCCCGACGACAGCGCGCCGAGAACGAAATATTTAAGGCCCGCCTCGCTCGACCGCGCATCGTCCCGCCGGAACGCGGCCAGCACGTAAAGCGACAGGCTTTGCAGCTCCAGCCCGACATAAAGCGACAGAAGATCGGACGCCGAGACCATCAGCATCATGCCCAGCGTCGCAAACAGGATCAGAACCGGATATTCGGGCCGTTCCTCGCCGTTTTTCTCGAAATAGCTCCAGGACAGCATGACCGACAGGGCCGACGCCGCGAGGATCAGCGCCTTGACGAAGCGCGCAAAGCTGTCGTCGATAAACTGCGTGCCGAAGCCGAAGACCGGCAATGCGCCGTTAAGAAGGAATTTAAGCCGTTCCGGGCAAAACAAAGTCCCGCCTGCAAGCGCGAAACCACCGATGGCAAGAAGCCCCACGGCCCGCGTCACGCGCGTGCCGCCTGCCGCCGCCGCAATCAGGGCGACGAAGCCGACAATGGCAAGCTGGACTTCCGGCAACACGATCCTGAGGGATTGAAGATCGACCATATTACCCACCCTGAACGTGCGATTGGAAAGCGGACAACGCTTTTTCAAGCGTCGGCGCATAGACATGGCGGAAAGTATCCGGGTGGATACCCATCCATAAAACGATGATGAGAAGCGGCGCGAACATGGCGATCTCGCGCGCGTTCAAATCGGGCATCGCGCGCACATCGTCCTTGACCAAAGGGCCATAGAACAGGCGGCGATAAAGCCACAGCATATAGGCCGCGCCCAGGACCATGCCCGTGGCCGCGACCAGCGCGTACCAGCTGTTGGCCAGGAACGCGCCCTGCATCGACAGGAATTCGCCGACAAAGCCGGATGTCCCCGGTAAGCCAACCGAAGCCAGCATGAAGATCATGAAAACGAGCGCATAGCGCGGCATATTGCTGGCCATGCCGCCGTAACGTGAAATCTCGCGCGTATGCAAACGGTCGTAAACGACGCCGACGCAAAGAAACAAGGCGGCGGCGACGAAAGTATGCGACAGCATGACGAACATCGCGCCGTCGAAGCCTTGCTCGGTAAAGCTGAAGATGCCGAGCGTGACATAACCCATATGCGCGACCGACGAGTAGGCGATCAGCTTCTTCATATCCGTCTGCGCCAGCGCGACCAGCGAGGTATAGACAATCGCGATCAGGCTCAGCGCGATGACGAGCGGCGCGAAATGCTTGCTGGCTTCGGGTAGCATCTGGATGCCGATCCGGATAAAGCCGTAGCCGCCCATTTTGAGCAGCACGCCGGCAAGAATGACCGACCCCGCCGTCGGCGCTTCGACATGCGCATAAGGCAACCATGTATGGAACGGCCACATCGGCGTTTTGACGGCGAAGGAAGCGAAAAAGGCCAGCCATAGCCACGCCGCCATCTGCGGCGGGAATTTGCCGCCCATCATCGCGGTCATGTCGGTGGTTCCCATATGAATGGCCATCGCGAAAATCGCGACCAGCATCAAGACGGAACCGAGGAAAGTGTAGAGGAAGAATTTATAGGCGGCATAGGTGCGTTTTTCGCCGCCCCACACGCCGATGATCAGATACATCGGGATCAGCACGCCTTCGAAGAACAGGTAGAACAGAACGAAGTCGAGCGCGGTGAACATCCCGACCATCATGGTTTCGAGTACCAGCATCGCGATCATGAATTCCTTGACGCGCTTCTTGACGCCGCCGATGGCCGACAGAATGCAGATCGGCGTCAGTATGGTCGAAATCATCACGAACCAGACCGAAATGCCGTCGATGCCCTTGATATAGGCGATGTTGAAAGACGGGATCCAGACAAAGCGTTCCATAAGCTGGAACCCCGTGTTGGACGGGTCGAACTGGCGCAGCATCTGCACCGACAAAGCCAAGGTCGCGAGCGACGTCCACAATGCGATCTGCTGCGCGACTTTCTCACTGGTCTTGTTGCCTTCGCCGTCGCGCACGAACAGCAAGATGATCAACGCGCCCAGAAGCGGCAGGAAAGTCAGGGCGGAAAGAATGGGGAAGTCAGTCATACGCATATCACCACAGTTAAGCCGTTACAGCTGACCAAGTCCTGTCAGACTGGTCTTGTCAAACAAAAGATAGAGAAGAAAACCAAACTCAGCCGCGTTAGCTATCACCCCGGCGACAACAAAAGTTTTCCGGGTGGGTCTGTAAAAGAAATCTTTTATTCCAACAGAAAGACCAATGATGTTAATCGTACCACTTATTATCAGAACGCCTACAAAGGCAAAAAACTCGACGAGAGAGCTGTAGCCCCAATTCAATCTATCAATAATGATCGCCGCAAGAATCGTCGTCAAAAAAAGAAAACACGTGGCCGCAAATAAATAGAGCGAAAGCATTCCGTGCTTTTTCTCACTTGTTATCTGCTCATCCACGTTAATCATGGTACCTACCCTTTGAACCAGAACCAAGTGATGAAGCCCGCCACGCCGATCACCATGGCGAAGGCGTAATGATAAAGATAACCGGTTTCGAGCGCACCAACGCGCTTCGCGATCTGCATCGACAGCGATGCGAAGCCGTCGGGGCCGTAGCCGTCGATGACCGCTTCGTCACCCGTCTGCCACAGGAATTTGCCGATGCGCCGCGCCGTGCGCACGAACAGGAAGTCGTAAATCTCGTCGAAATAGTATTTGTGATAGACGAGGCGATAGACGGCGCCAAGCGCATGCGCGACCTTGCCCGGCCATTCCGGCTTCAGCATATAGAAGACATAGGCAACGATGATGCCCGGCAAAGCGACGCCGAGCGGCAGCCACTTTTCGTATTCGGGAATGTTTTCCGCGGCGGCGATTGAATGGTGGCCCTTCAAAACCAGAATCGCGCCGTTCCAGAATTCGGCACGATGCGGCCCCGCGAACCAGCCGTCGGCATACCAGCCCGCGAACACCGCGCCGAGCGCGAGGGGCACGAGCGGCCCCAACATGATCCACGGCGATTCATGGACATGTTCCATCGTGTGGTGGCTCGCGCGCGGCGCGCCGTGGAAAGTCAGGAACAACAGGCGCCACGAATAAAAAGCGGTCATGAAGGCTGCCGCCGTGCCGAGGATGTAGGCAAACATACCGAATTCGGTCTTGCTTGCCACCGCAGCTTCCAGAATCAAATCCTTCGAATAGAAACCCGCAAAGCCGAACATATTCTCAAGCCCGATGCCCGCAATGGCCAGAGACCCAGCCCACATCAGGGCATAGGTGATGGGGATTTTGCGCCAGATACCGCCCATCTTGCGCATATCCTGTTCGCCCGACATCGCATGAATGACCGAACCCGCGCCGAGGAACAGCAACGCCTTGAAGCAGGCATGGGTCATCAGATGAAAAATAGCCGCCGAGTAGGCCGACACGCCCGCCGCGAAGAACATATAGCCGAGTTGCGACATGGTCGAATAGGCGATCACGCGCTTGATGTCGAACTGCGTCATGCCGATGGATGCGGCGACGATGCAGGTGACCGCGCCGACGATGGTGACGACTTTGAGCGCATCGGGCGCATACTCGAACACCGGCGACAAACGCGCGGTCATGAACACGCCCGCCGTGACCATCGTCGCGGCATGGATCAGGGCCGAAACGGGGGTCGGGCCTTCCATCGCGTCGGGCAGCCATGTGTGCAAACCAAGCTGCGCCGACTTGCCCATCGCGCCGACGAACAGAAGCAAACACACGGTCGTAAGCGCGGGCAGCGTATGGCCGAGAAAAATCCATTGCGCATCGGCAAGCTGCGGCGCCTTGGCGAAAATATCGGCATAATTGACCGAACCGAACAGCATATAACAGCCGAAAATGCCGAGCGCGAAGCCGAAATCGCCGACGCGGTTGACCAGAAACGCCTTGATCGAGGCATTGTTGGCGCTGTCTTTTTCGTACCAGAAATTGATGAGCAGATACGAAGCCAAGCCAACGCCTTCCCAGCCGAAAAACAGTTGCAGCAGATTGTCCGACGTCACCAGCATCAGCATGAAGAAGGTGAAAAGGCTCAAATAGGACATGAAGCGCGGAATGCTTTTGTCGTGGCTCATATAGCCGATGGAGTAGACATGAACCATCGACGACACGCCATTGACCACGACCAGCATCACGGCGGTCAGCGTGTCGATCCTGATGCCCCAGCTTGCCGAGAAAGTGCCGGACTGTATCCAGTCGAGAAGAGTACGCGTGCTGTCATGCCCGTGCAGCGCGACCGTGTTGAACAGATAGATGGAAATACCTGCGGCGACCAGAACGCAGGCGCAAGTGACGATCTGCGACGCGCGGTTGCCGATGGCGCGCCCGAACAATCCGGCGACGACCGCCCCCACAAGCGGCAAAAAGACGACGGCGATGTCAAAAGGGAATGTCATACCCCTACCCCTTCATCATGTTGG
>JAGWKW010000238.1 GCA_028865155.1 Alphaproteobacteria bacterium | reverse complement strand
GGAAGATTCCAACTTCTACCATCACGGCGCCGTCGATTATGTGGGCATCCTGCGCGCGATGCTGATCGACCTGCGCTATATCGGCAGCGGGCGGCATCCGATGGGTGCTTCGACCATCACCCAGCAGGTCGCCAAGAATATGCTGCTGACCAACAAGGTTTCGCTCGCGCGTAAAATCCGCGAGGCCATTCTGGCGACGCGGCTCGAAAAGGCGATGAGCAAGGATCGCATTCTCGAGCTTTACCTGAACCAGATCTATCTCGGCGCTCATTCCTATGGTGTTGCCGCTGCCGCGCTCAATTATTTTAACAAATCGCTGAGCGACCTGACGATTGCGCAGGCCGCCTATCTCGCCGCGCTGCCCAAAGCGCCAAACAATTACGACCCTGTCCGCGACCACGAAGCGGCTGTGGAACGGCGCAACTGGGTTATCCAGCGCATGGCCGACACAGGCCGCATTACACAAGCGCAGGCGCAGGAAGCGAAAGAAGAGCCGCTTGTTACACAGACCCGGAACGAAAACGATACCGTTTCGGCGGATTATTTTTCCGAAGAGGTGCGCCGCCAGCTGATCGCCAAATTCGGCGAGCAGGAAGTCATGGAAGGCGGGCTTGCAGTCAAGACCAGCCTTAACCCGAAATTGCAGGCGGCGGCGACCGAGGCGTTGCGTAACGGGCTTATTGCCTATGACAGGCGTGAACGCGGCTGGCGCGGGCCGGTGACGCATTTCGAGAGCTTGCGTGACTGGGCGCAGAAACTAAAGAAAGCCAAATCGCCTCCGGGCGGTGAGGAATGGCCTTTGGCTGTGGTTATCGGGTTAAAACGCAGCGAGGCGCAAATTGCGTTCCAAGACGGCACGCGCGGCTTTATTCCGTGGAAAGAAATGAGCTGGGGCCGCCGCGAATATCCGCACGACAAATTCGGCCCGCCGATCCACAGGCCGTCCGATGTGCTGAATGTCGGCGACGTCGTGATGGTCGAGGCAGTCAAGGCCGACAGCGACGGCAAACCTTATCCGCCGCACGCTTTCACGCTGCGGCAAATCCCGCAGGTCGAAGGCGCTATCGTCGCGCTCGATCCTCACACGGGCCGCGTTTTTGCGCTGAGCGGCGGCTTCAGCGCGCGCATCAGCCAGTTCGACCGCGCGACGCAGGCGATGCGCCAGCCCGGTTCTTCCTTCAAGCCGTTCATCTATATGGCTGCGCTCGACGACGGCTTCACGCCCGCGACGCTGATTTCCGACACGCCATTCGACATTCCGCAGGGGCCGAATTTGCCGCTATGGCGTCCGGTCAATTACGACGGTGAGGATTTCGGGCCGACCCCGTTACGCGTCGGCATCGAGAAATCGCAAAACGTCATGACGGTACGCATCGCGCAGGCGATCGGTATGCCGACTGTCGTCGCCTATGCCAAAAAATTCGGCGTCATCGACGATATGCCCGATCTGCTTTCCTATGCGCTCGGCGCCAAGGAAACGACGCCGCTGCGCATGGTCACCGCCTACGGGATGATCGTCAACGGCGGTAAGAAAATCACGCCCACCATGATCGACCGCGTGCAGGATCGCGACGGAAAAACAATCTGGCGCGCCGACGACAGGCCATGCACGGGGTGCCAGACCGATACATGGACGCCGGAATCCCTGCCGCCCGATATTCCAGACACACGCGAGCAAATCGAGGACCCGCGGACAACCTATCAAATGGTTTCAATCCTGCATGGCGTGATCGAACGCGGCACGGGGCGCAGGCTCAAGGACATCGACTTCCCGCTTGCGGGCAAGACGGGCACGACCAACGACAGCAAGGATGCGTGGTTCATCGGCTTCACGCCCGACCTTGTCTGCGGCGTCTATGTCGGATTCGACGATCCGCAGACGCTCGGCAAGCACGAAACCGGGGCCAGCGTCGCGTTGCCGATTTTCCGCGATTTCATCCTCAAGGCGATCAAGGGCAAGCCTGCGATCCCGTTCCGCGTACCGCCGGGGCTGCGCATGGTGCGCGTCGATCCGGAGACCGAAGACCTCGCGCCACCATCGGACAAATCCGCTATCTGGGAGTCCTTCATCCCCGGCACCGAGCCCAAACCTGGCCAGCCTCGACCTGTTCTCGGCGATGGGTGGGCCGGGCCCGTCGCCGATGCGGCCGCGCGCGCCGCGGCTGCTGCAAATGGCACGCCGGTTCCTGCTGCGACATCTGTGTCCGTCGATCAGAACCTGCCCCAGCCCCAGCCTCAAACGCAGCAGCAACCCGTTCTTACGCAGCCGACTTTCACGCCGCCCGCGCCGCCGCCGCCCCAACCTGCGCCTGCCGCCACGACGGGGACGGGCGGGCTTTATTAAGGTTAAGAATCAAGCAGGAAGCTAATACTTTCGCTTTTTTGGGGTATAAATCCCCTATGAAATATGCCCGCATATATTTGGACGAT